>CAMNGM010000017.1 GCA_946538425.1 uncultured Bacteroidales bacterium
GCCCGCCTCCTGAAGGAAGCGGGCTACTTCGCCATTTAAGAGCACCTTGAAGAGGACCGTGGGGTTCTCCTTGGATCGGTAGAAGACGAAACACGCTGATTTTGCAACTATTTTGCAACTGTCCTAGAAAAAGAAAAACCAACCACTTGCGTAAGTGATTGGTTTTGAGGTGCTCCCCAGCTAGGACTTGAACCTAGGACCCTCTGATTAACAGTCAGATGCTCTAACCAACTGAGCTACTGAGGAATGTTTTCATCCTTGCGGATGCCCTGTTGTTGTTTCGGGATTGCAAAGGTACAACCTTTTTCGGAAACTCCAAACTTTTTTGCAGTTTTTTTCACTATCTTTGCAAAGCGAATCTGAAACTGACCGCGATGGATATCGATCTGCTTGCAAAAATGGTGAAGGAGGCCATCCTGGACCACGACACCGTGACCCTGCCCGGGGTCGGCTGCTTCGTAGCCGAGCTGGTGCCTTCCACCTTTTCAGACAAGGGCTATACGATCAACCCTCCCTACCGCCGGTTGTATTTCTCCCCCAAACAGGGCGGCGACACGTATCTCGCGGACCTGTACGCCCGGGACAACGAGGAGGTCGACGCCGAGATGGCGACCCGCATCCTCACGGAGTTCCTCGCCGAGATGAAGGAGGTCCTGAAGGTCAGGAAGACGGTCGTCTTCCCGGGCCTGGGACGTCTCCGCGCCACACGCGAGAACCATTTCTTCTTCGTGGCCGACGAGGACCTGGACATCTATCCGGAAGGCCTGGGACTCGCTCCCCTCTCCCTGAAAACGCACGTCGAAACGCCCGAAGAGGTGGCGACGGCCGTCGCGGGGCTGGCGGAGATGATCGAAGAGATTCCCGGTCAAGCCGGGAATGACAATGAGGAGCCTGAACCGGAACCTGAGCCCGAGCCTGCCCCGGAAACGATTCCGGAGCCCGAAAAGGTTGAGGAGATTCCCGATCAGGTCGGGAATGACGAGGAAGGTCAGGCCGGGAATGCCGAGCCCGAGCCCGAGCCGGAACCGGTTCCCGAGCCGAAGAAATCGCATCGCGAGCTGTGGAGAATCATCTGGATCGTCCTGGCGGTGCTGGTGGGGCTGCTGGTGGTGTTCGTGCTGCTGAGCAGGCTGGCACCGGGGCTGCTGGATCCGCTGCTGTATTCCAAGGAGGAGCTTCAGATCCTCCGTTATTAATGTAGCTATGAGCGAAGTCAGAAGAGAAGGTTACAAATTCTGCCAGGATATCTGCGTTCCGTGCTATGACACGGACGCATCGTTCTACCTGAAGCCGGCCGCCTTTATGGACATGGCCCAGGAAATCGCCTATTGGGCCGCCCAGGAACTGGGTTTCGGCTATGACGACCTGCACGTCCACCACGTGGCCTGGGTGCTGTCCCGGATGCATTTCCACTTCGAGAATCCGCCCAAGTGGCGGGACGATGTCACGCTGTACACCTGGCACAAGGGCGCGGACGGCCTGTTCTATCTCCGTGATTTCTTCCTGCGGGACGCCGAGGGCAACCGCCTCGTGACCTGCACCAGTTCCTGGGTGGTGATCGACGAGCGGACGCGCCACCTGGTCCGGCCGGAAGAATTGCAGGACAAGCTGAGCACGGGCGAGGTGGACGACGCCATCGCCGAACGGGCCCCGAAGGTGACGATGCCCCGGGGGGCGGAACCCGAACCCGCCGGCGAGCACAAGGTCGTGTACTCCGACGTGGACATCATCGGCCATACGAACAACGCCCGGTATATGGCCTGGGCGATGGACTGCATCGACTACGAGACCGTTTCGGGCCGGCGGGTCCGGGACGCGTACATCAATTTCAACAAGGAGACCACGCCCGGCGCCACCGTGCAGCTGTTCCGGCTGCAGGCGGAGGAGGACGGGGCACCTGTCTGGTACGTGGAAGGCCGCGTGGACGGCAAGTCCGCCTTCTGCATCAAACTGGTTTTCTAGGCTATGAAAGACCTGTTCCTCGGCCAGGGCGTCGCCCATACGATCATGTTGCTTTCGTTCGTGATCGGCACCGGCATCTATCTGGGCCGGTTCAAGATCAAGGGCGTCTCCATCGGCTCCACCTGGATCCTGTTCATGGGCATCCTGATGAGCCATCTCGGCTTCCGCGCGGATCCCGAGATGCTGCATTTCATCAAGGAGTTCGGCCTCATCCTGTTCGTCTTTTCCATCGGCCTGCAGGTGGGCCCCGGCTTCTTCCATTCCCTCAAGTTCGGGGGCGTGAAGCTGAACCTCCTGGCGCTCGTGAACGTCCTGCTCGCCGTGGCCGTGACCTGGATCATCTCCCTGGCCACGGGCGTGGACCTCAAGACGATGGTGGGCGTGATGTCCGGTGCGGTGACCAACACCCCGGGCCTCGGCGCCGCCCAGCAGACCTATGTCGAAGTCGCTTCGGCCGGCGGAATGGACCCGGTCGCCGCCTCCAGGGCCGCCTCCGAACTGGCCACCGGCTATGCCGTGACCTATCCCATCGGCATCATCGGCGTCATCCTGGTCCTGCTCCTGGGCAAGAGCCTCTTCAAGGTCGATCCCGCCAAGGAGCTGGCGCAGCTGGAAGCCCTGGACGATACGGGCTCCCACCCCCGCCGGATGCACGTGGCCGTCGAGAACCCGTCCATCTTCGGGAAGAAACTGTCCGACATCCTGCACGAATTCAAAGGCGATTATGTCGTCTCCCGCATTATGAAGGGGAATGAAATCATCTTCGCGACCGGAGACAGCGTGCTCGAGGAGGGCGACAAGGTCCTCATCGTCACCTCCCAGCAGGAGGTGGAGAAACTCCGCATCCTTTTCGGCCGGGAAGTGCCCTTGCACCAGGAGGACTGGGACCGGATGGACCATCACCTGGTAACCCGCCGCCTGATGGTCACGAAATCCTCCCTGACCGGCAAGAAACTGAGAGACCTGCATTTCCGGGAGGCATACGAAGTGAGCGTGACCCGCGTCATCCGCGCCGGCGTCGAGCTGATCGCCCGCCCGGACCTGTACCTGCAGATGGGCGACGCGCTGATCTGCATCGGCTCGGAACAGAACATCCAGCGCGTGGGCGAGCAGGTGGGCAATTCCAGCGGCGCCCTGGACAAGCCGAACCTCGTGCCCATCTTCCTGGGCATCGTCGTCGGCATCATCTTCGGCTCGCTGCCCCTCCACTTCCCCGGCATCCCGCAGCCCATCAAGCTGGGCCTGGCCGGCGGTCCGCTCATCATCGCCATCCTCCTGGGCCACTTCGGCCCGAAGCACAAGATCACGACCTTCACCACGATGAGCGCCAACCTGATGGTCCGGGAAATCGGCATCTCGCTGTTCCTCGCGGCCGTGGGCCTCGGCGCCGGCGAGAACTTCGTCAGCGCCATCGCGAGCGGCGGTTACTGGTGGATCCTGTACGGCGCCATCATCACGATCGTCCCCGCGTTCCTCACCTTCGTCATCGCCCGCCTGCTCGTCCGCCTGAATTTCTACCAGGTATGCGGCCTCATCGCCGGTTCCTGCGGCAACCCGCCGGCCCTGGCCTTTGCGCAAGGTATGTACGGAAGCGACTATACTTCAGTGACTTACGCGACGGTATATCCGCTGTCCATGTTCCTTCGCGTGCTGGTCGCCCAACTGCTCATCCTCATTTCCTTCGCCTGATGTTCGAACTGGTCTATCCCCTGGAACCCGCGCCGGTGTATCCCCGGCCGACCGTGGACGCGCCCGGTCTCCCCGCCGTCTCGTCGGAGGAGATGCTCCCGCTCATCGAACCCAGCGGGCTGGTCTACGGCCAGGCCACCCGCGCCTGGTGCCACAGCGGCGCCAAACCCCTCCATCCGGTGGTCCATCTCCACCTGGTGGACCGCCTGGGACGGATCTACCTGCAGAAGCGGTCGATGACAAAGGACCTCCTGCCCGGCTATTGGGACACGGCCGTCGGCGGGCACGTCACCTACGGTGAATTGGCGGAAGAGGCCCTGTACCGCGAAGCCGCCGAGGAACTGGGCCTGACGGCCTTCAATCCGGTCTTCCTGGAAACCAACGTCTGGGAGACGGAACGCAACCGCGAGTTCGTGTTCATCTTCGCGGCCGTCGGCCATCCCGACCTGGCCCCCGACAATGACGAAGTGACGGAAGGCCGCTGGTGGACGCAGGCGGAACTGACCGCCGCCATCGGCAAGGACCTCCTCACTCCGAACTTCGAAGCCGAATACGCCCGGATCCAGGGCCGGTTGCTGGCACTTTTATAGCCGGAAAAATAAAAACTTGCTCTTTCATCAGTTTTTGTTATATTTGTAAAACAAACAATAACACTGATGAAAAGACTCTTTACCACAGCACTTTTGGCCATCTTCTGCCTGAGCCTCGGCGCCCAGGAGGAGGCGTTGCGCCTGATTGCCGAGAATCCCGACCGGGCGGCGAACAACATGCACTCGTACGAGTTCGACCCCATTGTGGACACGAAAGCCCCCAAGGGCTTCAAGCCGTTCTACATTTCCCATTACGGCCGTCACGGCTCCCGGTATGAGCAGAACTCCACCTTCGCCCGCAACGCGATGAGCGCATTCCCCGTCCTGGACTCCCTGGGCCTCCTCACCGAGACCGGCAAGGCCCTGTATGCCGACGTGAACGCCATCGTCGAAGCCCACAAGGGGATGGAAGGTTCCCTGACACCCCGCGGCGCCAAAGAGCACCAGCTGCTGGCGGCCCGGATGGTGGAGCGGTTCCCCGCGGTGTTCAAGAACAAGGACCGCTGGGAGGTGAACAGCTTCTCCTCGACGAACTTCCGCTGCATCGTGTCGATGTGCAATTTCACGAACTCGATGAAGGCCGAAAGCCCCCGGCAGGAATTCACCTACACGAGCGCCGAACGGTTCATGGGCTACATCAACCCGAGCCTCCGCGTCCAGCGTCCCGGCGAGCAGCCGGCTCCGCGCCCGAACTTCTCGCCGGAGATGATGGCCAGGATGCGCGGCGGCAATCCCGAAAGCAGCAAATACACGCCCGCGACCGGAACGCCCGGCTATGACTTCACCCGCTTCCTGACCCCGCTGTTCAAGGACTACGACGCCGCCCTCCAGGTTCTCGGCAATCCCGAGCCCTTCGTCAAGGCGTGCTTCTCCGCCGGCGGCCTGTGCCAGGTCATCGACTTCATGGGCATCGACATTCTCCGGAAATACTTCGTTCCCGAGGAACTGGTCTATCTCTGGGCGAGCGGCAACGATTCCATCTACCGGATGTGGGGCGGTTCCGTCGAGAACGGCGACGTCATCCGCTTCGCGATCCGCCCGCTGATGATGGACTTCATCGAGAAGGCCGACGCCGCGATGCAGCCCGGCAGCCACCGCACCGCCGACCTCCGCTTCGGCCACGACACCTCCATCCTGCCGCTCTTCGCCCTGATGGGTGTCGATGATCCCCAGCACCGCAACCTCCCCTACAAGGAGGCCCACGCGAAGGGCTGGTACGCCTTCTTTCAGGTCCCGATGGCCACCAACTGCCAGATGATCTTCTACCGGAACAAGAAGGGCGAGGTCCTCACGAAGGTCCTTTACAACGAGAAGGAAATCCTCATCCCCGGCATCGAACCGGTCTCCGGCCCCTATTACCGCTGGGACGAGCTCAAGGCCCATTTCCTGGACCTCTGCAAGCAGGCTTCCGCGCCTTGGGACAACTGGAACAGGACACACGGTCATCACAATTAACAACCAGATACTATGAAAAGATTCTTTTTCTTCCTGGCGGCATCGCTCTGCGTGTGCGCCAACGCCCAGGTGAAGGAGGACTTCGCCCCCTCGCCGAACAACCAGCCCGGCAAGCAGTATCCGATGGTCAATTCCGAGCGCTGCGTGCGCGTACGCGTGGAAGCGCCCGACGCCCAGTCCGTGAAACTGGACATCGGCGGTGTCAAGTACGACCTCGCCAAGGGCGAAGACGGCGCCTGGATCGGCGAATCCGCCCCGCAGGACGAAGGATTCCACTACTATCAGCTGAATATCGACGGCGCCAACGTGCCGGATCCGTCCAGCCTGTACTATTACGGTGCGAGCCGCTGGGGAAGCGGCATCGACGTCCCGGCCGCGGACCAGGACTTCTACGCCGTGAAGAACGTCCCCCAGGGCCAGATGCGGGAAATCTACTACTGGTCCGAGGTGAACAAGGCGATGCGTCACATCTTCGTCTATACCCCGGCCGAGTATGAGATGAACGCCAACAAGCGCTACCCCGTGCTGTACCTGCAGCACGGCGGCGGCGAGAACGAGTACGGCTGGCCGCAGCAGGGCCATACCGCCCAGATCATGGACAACCTCATCGCCGAGGGCAAGGCCCTCCCGATGATCATCGTGATGGAGAACGGTTCCTGGACGATGCCGCGCCCGGCGATGGGCCAGGGCGGTCCGCAGGGGCAGCGTCCGCAGGGGCAGCGTCCTCCGCAGGGCCAGGGCCAGCGGCCGCGCGGCGGCTTCGGCCTGCCTTCCGGCTGGGCCGACGGATTTGCGAACACCCTGATCAAGGACTGCATCCCATACATTGACAGCCACTTCCGCACGATCGCCGACAACAAGCACCGCGCGATGGCGGGCCTGTCGATGGGCGGTATGCAGACGAAGGCCATCACGGTCGCGCACCCGGATGTGTTCTCCTCCCTGGGCATCTTCAGCGGCGGCACCATCACCGTGGACGACACGAAGAACAATCCCGAATTCGCCAAGGGCCTCCAGCTCGTATTCGTGAGCTTCGGCAGCCGCGAGCTCGAGAACCGCGTGCAGGGCTTCGGGGACGGCACCAATCCCCAGACCGAGACCGAAGACCTCGCCAAGAGCGGCGTGAACGCGCACTTCTACATCTCGCCGGGCACGGCCCACGAGTGGCAGAGCTGGCGCCGCGCGCTGTATCAGTTCGCGCAGCTGCTGTTCAAGTAGAGACTATTTCGGGAAAGACATCAGGGTGTCGATGACTTCCTGAGGGTCGTCCGTCACGGAAATCAGAAGTCCTCTGTACTTCTTGCGGGAGAGCAAGTCTTCCAGCAAGGGGTATATGGGGACTTCCTTCGTGAAGAACTCCTTGTCCAGGAAGATCATCGGGCTGGGGGCGCCGAAGGTCTCGTAATGGTTCTGCGCGGCGTCCTGGAAGATTTCCTGGATGGTGCCGGCCGAGCCCGGCGAATAGATGATGCCGCCCTTCGCGATGGCCAGCAGGACATCCTCGCGCAGGCTGTTGAAGAAGTACTTGGCGATGTGGGTCGCGAACGGCGTGGCGGGCTCGTGCCCGTAGAACCAGGTCGGGATGCCCAGGCTGCGGTACTTGTTCTGCGGATACTTGTTCCGGACCTCGAAGGCCGAGCGGAGCCAGCCTTCATCCTTGAACATGGGCGCGACGGAGAGGATTTCCAGGGCGTCGTCGAACTCCTCCATCGACCTGCCGGCCATCCAGGCGCCGAGGTGCGTGGCCTCCATCGCGCCGGGGCCGCCGCCGGACGCCATCAGCTTGCCCCGTTCGGTGAGTTCCTTGGCGATGAGGGCGACGCGGCGGTAAGACGCATCCGTACGCAGTTGGGCGTGACCGCCCATGATGGCGACCACCTGGTGCGGATCGAACCGGCTCAGGAACTCCCGCATCGCGTCGCCGATCGCCCGGTCGTGCATCGTCCGGCCCAGGGTTTCGCGGATGTCGTCGCAGTTGACTCCTTTTTCCTTGTAGTCGGCATAGACGCGGGAATCGAAGCAGGTCGCATAGGAGTCCTCCTTCTCGGGGTCGTAGCCGGCGTACAGGGTTTCCCCGGTATACAGCTTGCCGCGGAAGGCGTTGTAGATGCGGCCCATCCGGGGAAAGACCAGGCAGGTGCTGCCGATGTGCCCTTCCATTTCGGTGGGGATCTCACAGCCGAGGAAGCAGCAGTCGGAGAAACGGTGTCCGGCCGCCACATATTGCGGGACCTCGTTGAAGTCTATGTACTGGAATGCATAACGGGAGATGAATCCCGTCTCGTCCGGAGCGGGAAGCAGGGTGATATCCGAGATTTCCTGGTAAGGTTTGTTCGCCATCGCCAACTTAGATTCTGGATTTCAAAAATACGAAAAAAACGGTAAAAACTATAACAGGATGTTGACGCCGAGGCCGATGAGGACGAGTCCGCCCACGATGCGGGCTGAATAGCCGAGCTTCCGGCCGATGAAGCTGCCGGACAGCATCCCGACCAGGACCGACAGGGCCGTAAACACGAAGATGGACACTGCGATGGGCCAGATTTCCGCCCACGGAGCGGTGTCCATCGCCATGGACAGGCCGACCGCCGCCGCGTCGATGGAGGTGGCGACCCCGCCGAGGACGATGCTCTTGAAACCGCTGAGGCTCAGATGCTCCGACTTGCTGCGGATGCCGTCGATGAACATTTCGCCGCCCACATACAGCAGGAGGAGGAAGCCGATGATGTGGGCCACCTTCTCGAAATGGCCTACATATTCCGAAATCAGTTCCGTCGCGCCCGTACCCAGGCCCCAACCGGCTATGAAAAGGCCCGTCTGGATGACGGCGAAGACGGCGGCGATGGTCCACACCTTGCGGCGGACCTCCTCGCGGGTGACGGTCACGCTGGAGCAGAGCGCCACCGCGAAGCAGTCGGCGCAGAGGGAAATGCCAAGCAGGATGGCGCTTAAAATCACATTCATGGTTTGAATTCTTGACGGGCCGTGATGGAACGTCCCAGCGTGAGTTCGTCGGCATACTCGAGGTCGTCGCCGAAGCCGAGTCCGCGGGCCAGCGTGGAGAAACGCACGCCCGTATGAGACAGTTTCCGGTACAGATAGAAGGCCGTGGACTCCCCTTCCACGTCGCCGCTGAGGGCGAAGATCACCTCCGCATCGGCGGGATTCTCCAGGGCCTCCACCCGGCGGACCAGCTCCGGGATGCTCAGGTCGGACGGGCCGACACCGGCGATCGGGGAGATGATGCCGCCCAGGACGTGGTACACCCCGTGATACTGGCCGGTATTCTCGATGCTCATCACGTCGCGGACGCTCTCGACCACGCAGATGGCGCTGTGGTCGCGGGAGTGGTCCGCGCAGAACGAGCATGTTTCCTCGTCGGAGATCATCCGGCACTCCCTGCAATAACGGACGTCGTCCCGCAGACGGTTGATGGCCTCCGTGAAATGGTGGACATTCTCCTGCGGCTGGCGGAGCAGGTGCAGGGCGAGCCGGAGCGCGCTGCGACGGCCCACGCCGGGCAGCGTGCCGATGGCCTCGACCGCGTCGGAAAGGAGTTCGGAGGGATATTTCTCTTTATACGCCATGGTAGTCGACGAGTCCTTCCATCGGGGAAGGGATGAAACGGGAGAAGGTGAGGCCGTATTCGGCGCCGAGGCGTTCCAATTCCGCCCGGCAGGCGCAACCGAAGCCGCCGACCACGCCTACGGGGAGGCGGTCGTAGCGCGTAAGGGCGCGCTCGAAAAGGTCGCGGATGTTCCTTTCCACCAATGCGTCCACATAGGGCTCCCCCCGGTGTTCCAGGATGAAAGGCGCCAGGCTCCCGAGATAACGGGAAGGCGCGGGAGTCTGATAGACATTCCGGACGATGGAAGCGTAATCCGCCTCGTGGAACGCCGAGAAAGCTTCCACTAGGTCGTCCGGGACGAGGTCCTTGACGAGATCCGCCAGGAACAGCCGTCCGAGCGCCGCGGCGCTGCCTTCGTCGCCGATGATGAAGCCGCCGCCGTGGATGTTCCGGACGATCTTCTCCCCGTCATAGTGGCAGGTGTTGGAGCCGGTGCCCAGGATGGCGGCGAGGCCCGCCTCGTGGCCGCAGGCGGCGCGGGCGGCCGCCAAGAGGTCGGACGCATACGCGCACCGGACCCGCGGGAACCGCTCCTTGAACACGCGGTCCAGCTCCGCGGGGAACTCCAGCAGGCCAGCCGCGTAGAAATGGACCTCGTCAACGTCCGCGAAGGTATCGACCGCCTCCGCGAAGACGGCGGCATTGGCCTCCGCCGCAATGGTGGACAGATTCATACCGGGGGTCTGCAGGCGCTTTTCCACCCGTCCTCCGGGGGCGACGAGGCACCAGTCGGTCTTGGTGGCGCCGCTCTCGACGATCAGGATCATACTTCCACTCCTTTCTTTTTCCAATGGCAATAGCCGTACACCGCCGAGGCGACATAGGCGAGATACAGGAACGCCATCCAGTACTGGCCGTTCACCACGCACAAGGCGGTCGTGAGCGTATCGGCCACCACCCACAGCATCCACTGCTGGATGTAGGAACGCGTGAGCCACCAGGTGGCGATGACGCTGAGCACGGTCGCGGGGGCGTCCAGCTCGGACACGCCGTCTCCCAAGGCGCGGAACACCCAGATCAGGACGAGCGAGCCCAGGACGAAGGCCACGGCGCTCCAAAGGGCCGTTTTCTCCGGGAGGGGCCGCAGGTGGACCACATCCTCCCCCACGGCGGCGCCGTCCTTCCGCCACTGCACGAGTCCGATGACGGACATCACGATGTAATACAGGTTCAGGCCCATCATGCCCCAGCTCCGCTGGACGGCGAAACTGTACGCGCAAGCCGCCCCGGTAAGGATTCCCACCACCCACATCGCATTCTTCTGGAAGATTTCCAGGACGACGTAGGCGATGCCCGTCACCAGGGCGAAAATCTCAATGATTCGGATCACATCCATCATACACAAATATACGGCTTTTTTCGCTATCTTTGCATCGCAAAAGAAGATTCTATGGACAAGAAAAGTTATGCATTCGGCATGAGCCTGGCCGGCAACCTGCTCCAGAACGGAGTGCACGGGCTCAATTTCGACGATTTCGTGGCCGGTCTGAAGGCCATGCTCCAGGGGGAGAAGCTCGCCATCTCGATGGACGAGGCCGGCGAGGCTCTCGAGCAGTTCTACAAGGAGATGGAGGAAGAAGCCTCCGAACGGGCCGCCGCAGCCGGCGCCGCCGCGAAGGAGGAAGGCGAGAAGTTCCTCGCCAAGGTCGCCCGCGACCCCGAGGTCCGCGCCACCGGCAGCGGCTTGATGTACAAGGTTCTGAAGGAAGGCACCGGCAAGAAGCCCACGGCCACCAGCCAGGTGAAGTGCCACTACGAGGGCACCTTCGCGGACGGCCAGGTCTTCGACAGCTCCTACAAGCGCGGCGAACCCGCCGTCTTCGGCCTGAACCAGGTCATCAAGGGCTGGACCGAAGGTCTCCAGCTGATGGCCGAGGGCGCCAAGTACGAGCTCTACCTGCCGTACAACCTCGCCTATGGTGAGCACGGAGCCGGCAACGCCATCCCGCCGTACTGCGCCCTGAAGTTCGTCGTCGAACTGATCGAGGTTCTTTAATCCTTACCAGGAATACTCCACCGTCAGCAACAGGTTGCATCCCGGCATCGGATAGCCCTGGACGACCTCATAACGGTGGTTGAACAGATTTCTGAGCGTCACGCCCGCGTTCAATTCCGGCAGCATTGCCCGGTTCTTGAACGCGGGCATTGTCATTTTCCGGAAGAGCGAGACATCGCTGACGGTCCAAGGGGCGATGTAGTAGTCCGGCGTGTTGGCCGTCCGGGACCATCTGGCACCGGTGAACACCGTCTCCCAGGTGAAAGACCAGTCCTCCCATCCGACGCACAGGTCCACCCCGCCGCTGTGCAGGGGAATATAGGGGATCTGGTTGCCGTACGTGCGGCTGTCCGGATCGCTGTGGTCCAGCGCCCGCTGGAATGAATAGCGGAGTGTCACATCCACCGACCATCCCTTCCGCCAGAACTGCGCATCGGCCTTCACATCCAACCCCGCCACATCCACTTTCCCGATGTTCAGCATCGTCCAGCGGAATTGCGAGGACGTGGGGATGGCGACAATTTTGTCGTCGATGCGGTTCAGGTAAGGCGAGATCCTTCCCGAGAAAGACCAGGGGCCGGAAGTATGTTCCAGCCGGATGTCGACCCCGGTCTGGGCGGCGGATTCCGGGACGAGGGAGGAGTTGCCCATCAGCGAATAATACAGGTCGTTGAAGGAGGGCAACCGATAGCTGCGCTTCGCGAAGGCATCCACTTCCAGCCAGCGGAACGGGGCATAATACAGGCTGAAAGACGGCATCCAGGCATCCCGGAACG
This sequence comes from uncultured Bacteroidales bacterium, assembly GCA_946538425.1. Taxonomy (GTDB): domain Bacteria; phylum Bacteroidota; class Bacteroidia; order Bacteroidales; family UBA932; genus Cryptobacteroides. Next base: position 12,097 of record CAMNGM010000017.1, read on the forward strand.
TGTTTTCGCGGGTCCATCCGCCCGCCTGCGGCGTCAAGAACCGGTCCCAGGCCCCCTGATAGACGCAGTGGGCCGCCACGCGGAAATCCTCCCAGGCCAGCCGGGTCGCCAGGGCGGCCGTGACGACGTTCCGGCGGGGGGTGACGGACTGGCCCGCGTCGGAATCCAGCGCATTCCGCTGGAAATCGGCGCTCAGGTCCACCGACCACGGGTCGGCCAGGACCAGAGACTGGGCCAGCGAAAGATAGCCGGACCGCTGGCGGTAGTGCAGGTCATACGGCAGCGCCATCGGATTCTTCTCCGGATGGGTGTTGTAATGGATGTAGTCGTCGGCGTACTTGAACTTCAGCGACGTGGCATACCGGGAGGTCCAATCCTGGTTCCAGCCGCCCTGCACGAAGAGATTCCGGTCGGCCTGGCGCTCCGCGCTGAAAGGGAAGCCCGAAGCGCGGCGGATGACCGGACCGGGGAATCCCCGTTCGGAGCCATAGCCATAAACGCGTACGCGCCAGTCGCCGTGACGAAGCTGTCCGAACAGGGCCGATTCCAGGCGAAGGCTCTTGATGTCCCCGTTCTCCCGGACCAGCGTCGTGTCGAAATAAGGATACTTGTACCGGCCGTTCGAAGTCAGTCCTTCCGCCGACACCCGGAGAGTGACGGGGCCCAGCTGCCGGTCCCATTGAAGGGAAGGCTGGAAGGTCCCGAACGACCCTCCCCGGAGCCGGGCCCGCCCGCCGTCCTGGTCGAACAGCAGGGGGCGCACGCTGTCCAGATGGACCGCCGCGCCGGACGCATACTCCTTGGCCGTCTGCAACCGCTTGGTTTTCTGCCCGTTATAGAGGGCTACCATCGCCAGGCCGTCCGTAGAGAACCGGCCCAGGTCCACCTGCATGTTCTGGGCGTTGTCCACCTGGACCCCGTCCAGGAAGATGCCCACGTGTTCGCTGCCGAGGCTCCGGACATTGACGGTCTTGAGTCCGCCCACGCCGCCGTAGTCCTTGACCTGGACGCCGGTGAAACGGCGCAGGACGTCGGCCACCTGGGCGGGCGCCGCTTTCGCGCCCGGCAGGTACACCGACTCGGCGGGTTTCACCACGGGATAGACCTGCACGGACCAGACCGAAGCGGCAGCCAGCGTGTCCGCCTCCTGGGCCTGCAGGCACCAGGGGGCGGACAAGGCGGCGGCCAGCGCTATGACGGCGCGCTTGCGCAAATCAATACACGGCGAAGTGCCCGGGGCAGACGCCGGCGTCTACGCTCCAGCGCTTAGCGCCTTTGTAGTAACAAGAGACGGTGCCCGGATTGAAATAATCCCCCGCGTCACTCACGAAGAACGTATCGGCATCCAGCGCATACAGGCCGTACAGCGTCTTCGCGGACACATTCAAGGTCCAATCCTTCTTGTTCCCGCCCTGGACGCTCCAGGACTTGTAGCTGTGGGAGGAGGCGGACCAGTCGAATTCCGTTTCGGTGCCGATGCAATAGACCGTATCCCCGAGCAGGGCGGAAGCGCTCACGTAATCCGCCACCTTGGACACGGCGTTCCCCTGCCCGGGCCGGAGCAGATACAGGCCGGAATGGACATCCCAGAAGTTTCCGAGGGTGGTCACATAGATATTGCCCTTGCCGTCGGCATAGACATACTTCAGGTTCACCTGCACCGGGACGGTCGCCGTGACCTTGAAACTCTTCGTGTCGATGATGCTGACGGTGTTGTCATAGGCATACGGCGGGAGCTGGCTGGAAATGCCGCCGGAATTGGCCACATACAGTTTTCCGTCGTAGCAGGCGACACCTTCCGGCTGGTACCCCACCTCGACATTTCCGGCGACCTTCTTGGTTTTCAGGTCGATCCGGTACACCTGGCCCTTCGGGTTCTTGGAATCCGTGATCGTATAAATGCCGTTCTCGTCATAGCTTCCATTCGCATAGGCGCCCGCCCAGGAAGTGACATAGGCATATTGGTCGTCGAAGGCCAGGTTCCGCGGGGTGGGAACCGCGATCGCAGCGATTTCCGTCTCGTCCTTGGCGGATACGACCTCCACGAGGCCGGAATTGTTCACGACCATCCAAAGCTCATCCCCTTGGACCGCGATGTCGTTCCCCACGTCGCCGAGGCCGGCGCCCACGCTCGGATTCATCTTCTTGAAAGCGCCGGTGACATAGTTCCCGTCGGAGAACCGGAGGAAATCCAGGGTCGCATTGTTGGCGCCCATACCTCCTTCGTTCAGGACAAACAGTTTACGGGCCGATTCCGGGAAACCGGAGACATCGACTTTCTGGCCGGTCAGGTCCGCGTCCTTGGACGGCGGTTCCGGCACAGGATCCTTGCGGCACGCGCAGAAGACCAGCGCGCCGCACAGCAAAAGCAGCGTTGCTTTTTTCATTGAAAAACAAAGTTTTACGTTCCCACACGGACTTGTCCCCGAGCCCGATTGTGCAACTGGACGATGGCAGGTCTTCTGACTGGTCCCGGCCCAGGCCTTCTCGAAGAATCCGTCATTGCCGGCGTGACCGGCAATCTCTTCAATGGCATCGATTCGGAGCCGTTATGGACGACACAGCTGCGGGCACAGTTCCGGATTCCCACCGGCTTCCCTATTGAGCTCGCCGGGAAGACTCCCGGCCGCAGCACCATCCTCTGGTGCAAAGATACAAAAAAACCTGGATTACCAGGTCTTGAAAGGATGCGTGGCCAGATAGCCGTTGTAATACCGTTTGTCGTCCGTGACTTCCTCCCCCAGCCAGGCCGGCCTTTCGAACGGCTCGTCCGGACTACCCAGTTCAATCTCGGCCATCACCAGGCCGTCGTTCTCCCCGTGGAATTCGTCCACTTCGAAGTACCGTCCGTCATGCCCGGCCTGACCGGGCATCTGAGCCGGCACGATCCAGCGCGTCTTGTCCACGCTGCCCGGCTTGCACAGGGCGAACAGGTCCTCGGCCTCCTGCAGGGAGATTGCCTTCTCCCACTCGGGACGGCTTCCGGGAACGATGGACGGGCCCTTGATGGTGAGAAAACCTTGATTGTCACGGATACGCACGCGGACCGTCCGGCCGCTGTCGTGGGCCAGATACCCCTGGCGGATGCGGTAGGATTTCACCGCCTGCGCCTTGAATCCGTCGTCTTTGACGAGGAACTTCTTTTCAGTCTCTATATTCATATTCACATAAGCCAGGCCGACACGTCGCGTCCGGCGGCGAGGCCGTCGCGGATCTCGGTGGAAGAAATGTCGATGCGGGGCGCTTTCAACAGCTCGATGCGGTAGTCCGGACACTCGCGCATCAGGCGGGCCTTCAGGTAGCCTCGATGGTAGCCTTTCCTGGGGAAAACTGCGACGCCGTACTCCTTCAGGATCCGCCCGTGTTCCCGCCAGCGCGGAAAGCTCTCCAGATTGTCCGCGCCGATGACCAGCGTGAAGTCGTTCTCCGGCTCCCGCGCCCGCAGCGCGTCCAGCGTCCGGATCGTATAATGAGGCGGTTCCATCCCGAGTTCGATGTCATCGACCCACACCCGGATCTCCGGATGCCGCTTCACGGCCTCCACCGCCGCCCGGTACCGTTCCTCCCCCGTCAAAACATTCTCCGCCCCCTTGAACGGACTCTGCGGCGACACGACGAGGTACACCCAATCGAATGCGGCATCCCGGGTGAGATACTCCATAATGGCCTGATGGCCGATATGCAGCGGGTTGAAAGAACCTGAATAAACCGCTATTCTCATTCGGCCAAAAAAGCATCGACCATCGCATCGGCCTCAGCGAGGGCGGTGGCGAGGTCGTCGTTGATGAGGACCTTGTCGAACTGGGGCGCGTAGGTCATTTCCTCGGCGGCCTTGGCGACGCGCTTCTCGATGTCTTCGGCGGAATCGGTGCCGCGGCCGATGAGACGCTGCCGCAGGACCTCCACGGAGGGGGCCTGGATGAAGACGGAAAGGGCCTGGTCGCCGAAGTATTTCTTGAGGTTCACCCCGCCCTTGACGTCCACGTCGAAGATGATGACGTTCCCGCGGGCCCAGATGCGGTTCACTTCCGCCTTGAGCGTGCCGTAGAAGCGGTCGGGATAGACTTCCTCGAACTCGACGAACTTGTCGTCCCGCACCAAGAGGCGGAAGATGTCGGCGGAGTAGAAGAAGTATTCCACCCCGTCCTTCTCCTCGCCGCGCGGCGGCCGGGAAGTGGCCGAAACGGAGAACTCGATTCCCGGATGGCCGCCCAGGATGTGGTTTACGACGGTGCTTTTGCCCGACCCGGAGGGCGCGGAGAAGATCAATACCTTGTTCATGGTCCTATTGCATTGAAGATGTTACAAAATTACGAAAAAAATGCTAAATTTGCGGATGCTTATCCAAGCGATATCGTTTAATACTTTATAACTATGGTTTCTTACAAAGAATTAGGTCTTGTGAACACCCGTGAGATGTTCGCGAAGGCTGTCGCCGGCGGATACGCCATCCCGGCTTTCAACTTCAACAACATGGAGCAGCTCCAGGCCATCGTCCAGGCCGCTGCCGAGACCAAGTCCCCGGTCATCCTCCAGGTTTCCAAGGGCGCCCGCAACTATGCGAACTCCACCCTCCTCCGCTATATGGCCGAAGGTGCCGTCGCTTATGCGAAGGAACTGGGCTGGGAGCACCCCCAGATCTGCCTCCACCTCGATCACGGTGACAGCTTCGAGCTGTGCAAGGACTGTGTCGACATGGGCTTCAGCTCCGTGATGATCGACGCTTCCTCCCTCCCGTACGAGGAGAACATCGCCCTCACCAAGAAGGTCGTGGAATACGCCCACCAGTTCGACGTGACCGTCGAGGCCGAACTCGGCGTGCTCGCCGGTGTCGAGGATGAGGTTTCCGCCGCGGAATCCCATTACACCAAGCCGGAAGAGGTCATCGACTTCGCCACCCGCACCGGCTGCGACTCCCTCGCCATCTCCATCGGCACCTCCCACGGCGCCTACAAGTTCACCCCGGAGCAGTGCACCCGTGACCCGAAGACCGGCCGCCTGATCCCTCCGCCGCTCGCCTTCGACGTCCTCCACGAGATCGAAAAGAAGCTCCCCGGCTTCCCGATCGTCCTCCACGGCTCTTCCTCCGTCCCGCAGGAATATGTCGACATGTGCAACAAGTACGGCGGCAACCTGCCGAACGCGGTCGGCATCCCCGAGGAGCAGCTCCGCGAGGCCGCCAAGAGCGCCGTCTGCAAGATCAACATCGACTCTGACAGCCGCCTGGCGATGACCGGTGCCATCCGCAAGCACCTGGCCGAGAACCCGAGCCACTTCGATCCCCGCCAGTACCTCAAGCCGGCCCGCGAGGAGATGAAGAAGATGTACATCCACAAGATCGTGAACGTCCTCGGTTCCGACGGCAAGGCGGAATAATCCCCGCTACAGAAAAAATGCATCGGACGGCGCCCTTTTCCGGGCGCCGTTCTTTTATTATTCCGCTTTATTTCCTATTTTTGCCTCCAGACCGTGAAGGGTGCGGGACGTAACGTCCAAGCCTCTGTTACAGGCGCCCCCATCTGAATCCTGCGGATCTCTGCTCCACAGGAGCCCTCCTTCGGGAGAGCGCCCGCCCCCGAGTCTTTTCCGGGTTATTCGTAACACCGCCGCGGAAGGTCCGCGGCGCGCAATTGTTTTACTTAAAACCCCCAAAAGGCCATGGCCACAGTCATTCATTGGACCCATCCTCACCACACTCCCGACGGTGCGTCCTCCCAGGTGCTCGAGGATCCACACATCCCGTATGGCAACCTGTCGAAAGACGCCAGAAAACGGTTCGCCAACTTGATGATGGATTCCGCCTTCAAGATCGTCTTCGGGCTTCCCGCTTCGGAAAAGACGCTCATCGGTCTGCTGGAAGCGCTGATTCCCGGCAAGAAGATCCGCTCCATCAAGTATCTGGACAAGGAGATCCCCGGTTTCTTCCTGGAGGACCAGAAAACAGTTTTCGACTTGTACTGTGAAAGCGAAGACAGGGAAAGGTTCATCATCGAGATGCAACTGAATCCCCAGAAGAACTTTCGCGAACGGGTGCTTTTCTATTCGACTTTTCCTCTGCGGGAGCAACTGCTCAAGCCGGTGGAGGAACAATACCTCCGCAACTCCGGCGCGAGCCGGAAAATCCAATCCTACCACCTCGTCCCCGTCTATGTAATCAGCATCCTCAACTTCAAGTTGAAACATCAGAAAGAAGCCTCTCTCAGGGACGGACTCCTTTCCAGCTATTCCATCCGCAGCGACCAGGATGGCGAATTGATGACGGACGCCCTCCATTTCCTGTTTCTTGAACTGCCCAGGCTGAAATACAAGAAAGATGAAGCTTTCCGGTGCAAGACGATGCTGGAAAAGATCGCTTTCGTTTTCCGACACAGCAGTTTTCTGGAAGACCGGCCCGTAGAACTGAGCGGGGAATTGTTCGAACGGATCTTCCACGCAGCGGAAGTCGCCAATATGACGGCAGAGGAATTCCTCGCCTACCAAAGCGAGATGCTCGCCTCTTTCGACCAGATGGCCCAGCGCGAATACGTGCGCGAAGAAGCATTCAAGGATGGTCGGGAAGAAGGATGGGAAGTAGGACTGGATGAAGGACGGAAAGAAGGACGGAAAGAAGGACGGAAAGAAGGACGGAAAGAAGGACGGAAAGAAGGACGGGAAGAAGGTAGAAAAGAGGGATTGGAAGAGGGCAGGAAGGAAGCCCGGGAAGAGATTATTCGGAAACTCGCCCAGCAAGGAATCCCCGTGGAACAGATTCAGGACCTCCTATGAATACCACAAGACGGTTTTTCATTCTGGCCCTCCTCCTCGCCGCCGCGTGCGGCAAGGAGGCGGGGCGGGATGCCGCAGGACCGGACGCCGTCCGGGACCGCCGCATCCCCGCCGCGCAGGTGCCGCTCTACGGCAACCTGTTTTCCTACAACCTTCTCCCCGGAGGCACCGGGACGCGGACGGACGGCCGGTCCGTCACGCTGGGCTCCCTCCTGGACACGAAGCGTACGCGGACGGCCCGCTTCGGAGCCATCACCTTCACCCAGATTCCCTTCCTGCCCGACAGGGAACCTTCGCTCGCCGAATACGGCGCGGACCTCGCGCCCGACATCGGCGCAGCCACGGTCATCCGGAAGTTTTATGTCGAAACCCTCCAGGACGGAATCCGCCACCGTTTCGTCGCAGCGATGGTCGCCGAGGCGGCGTACGCCGCCAACCATCCGGATTTTGATTACCTAGAAATGCCGGGCTTCACGGGCGCCGTCCTCCTGTCCACCCCGGAAGGCGGTGTCTTCCGGGTGGAGAACTATCAGGCCGGCCTCGTCCGGGAGTCCCGCCTCCTGTCCAGGGAGGAAACCGCCGGGAAAAGCGGTCTCCGCTATCTCAAACTGTACCGGCCGGCGCCGGATGCGCGGTCGGGCGGGGAAACGGACGGCTGGGAGCTCGAATGCGCGGTCTGCCTGGCCGAGAAACCCGAAACGGACTGGGCGGAAAAGAGCGCGGTCCTCATTTCCCACCCGCAGTACACCATCCGTATCACGACCAACCTGCCGGACTACGTGGACGTGAAAGGATCCGGGACCTACAGTTCAGGGAGCTGGGCAACCCTCGGCTGCTTCCCCCGGCACACGTTCCTCTCCCTGGATTTCGGACGCTGGACCGGCACTTTCGTCGGGGAAAAGCGGCCTTACTTCCCCTGGAAAGTAACGTCCGACATCCTGGCGACCGCCTGGTATGAGGACAGCGGCCCCTGCGTGGACCTGGAACGCGGTGTCGCGAACCCGCTCAAGCGGATGTCCGTCGCCGCCACCGGCAGCGGGAGCTATGCCAATGGAACTTTCAAGGCGCTGCGCGGGTTCTACGAGGACGGGACGCCCCGGTACCACTGGGGCATCGACCTGTACGCGAAGCCGGGAACGCCGGTGTATTCGATGTATTCCGGGTACATCATCCGGACGGAGTCCGACCATCCGGACGGGTACGAGGAGAAATCCTTCGGGAACGTCATCGTCACCGAGAACGAGGTTGCCGGATACGGCCGGAAAGTGTATCTGCAGTATGCGCACCTGCAATATGGGACGCCGGTCGCGGTCAATCCGCGGACAGGCAAGCCCTTCGCCAAGGGAGACCGCGTCTTCGCCGGGGACCTGATCGGCTACACCGGCAAGACGGGCAACGCCTTCCTTGACGCCGAAGTCCCCAACAAGCACCTGGACCTGATGGCCGCCTTCGCGGTCGATCCGTCCACGGGAAAACTCAAGTCCGACGCCCTGACGGACCCCGCCCCGTTCCTGAACGGGACGCTGGACCTGGAGAACTTGCAGCGCAAGAAGGGACAGGTCGAGGGAATCCGATGCGACTAGATTCTCGCGTCGGTCTGCGACCTCCTCAGAATGACAGGGCCGACGGTCTGCGACCTCCTCAGAATGACGGAATGGGTAGCTGAAATCGCCTTTTTTTTCGTATGTTTGTAAAAGAAAACCATAAACCCTTGATATGAAGCATTCTTTTACGATCCTGGCGTTGGCGGCGGCCCTGGCTGCCGGCGTCGTTTCCGCCCGCGCCGATGAGGCGCGCCTGCTGCGTTTCCCTGCCACGAACGGCACCGAGGTGGCCTTTTCCTACGCCGGCGACCTGTGGACCGTGCCCATCCAGGGAGGCGTCGCGCGGCGGCTCACCTCGCACATCGGCTACGAGATGTTCGCCCGGTACTCCCCCGACGGGAAGCACATCGCTTTCACGGGCGAATATGACGGAAACCGCGAGGTGTACCTGATTCCGGCCACGGGTGGCGAGCCCGTGCGGCTCACCTACACTTCCACCAACGGCCGCGACGACCTGGGCGACCGGATGGGCCCGAACAACATCGTGATGGGCTGGTCCCCGGACGGGAAGAGCATCGTCTACCGCAACCGCATCGGCGACGGCTTCCCCGGCAAGCTCTGGACCGTGGGCCCAGAGGGCGGGATGCCGGCCGAAATCCCGCTCCCGGAAGGCGGCTTCTGCTCCTATTCCCCGGACGGAAAAAAGCTGGCCTACAACCGCGTGATGCGCGAATTCCGCACCTGGAAGTACTACCGGGGCGGGATGGCGGACGACGTCTGGGTCTATGACCCCAAGGCCGGCCAGGTGGAGAACGTCACGAACCACGTCGCGCAGGACATCTTCCCGATGTGGGTCGGCGACGAAATCTTCTTTGCCTCCGACCGCGACATGATCATGAACCTCTTCGTGTACAACACGAAAACGAAGAAGACCGAGAAGGTCACCGACTTCAAGGAATATGACGTGAAGTTCCCGTCCACCGACGGCAAGACCATCGTCTTCGAGAACGGCGGCTGGCTGTATCGGCTGGATCCGAAGACCCGCCAGGCCACGAAGATCAGCGTCACGCTCGCTTCTGACGATGTCTACGGCCGCACGGAGCGCAAGGCCGTGGCCGACAGGCGTACCGGCGCGAGCCTCTCCCCGGACGGCGCCCGGATGGTCGTGACCGCCCGAGGCGAAGTCTTCGACGTCCCCGTGGAGAAGGGCGTCACCCGCAACATCAGCCGCACGCCCGGCTCCAACGACCGCAGCGCGGCCTGGAGCCCGGACGGCAAGTGGATCGCCTGGATCGGCGACGCCACGGGCGAGACGGAAATCTACCTGTACGACGCGGTGAAGGGCGGCGACCCGGTCCAGGTGACCCAGGGCACCGACACCTACATCCGTTCTCTCCAGTGGAGCCCGGACAGCAGGCATATCCTGTACGGCGACCGCAAGAACCGACTCGTGGAGGTCGACCCCTTCGCGAAGACCCGCCGCACCGTGATGGAGAACCCCGAAGCGGAATTCCGCGGCGTGGAGTACTCCCCGGACAGCCGCTGGATTACCTATACCCGCCCGGCCAAGAACGAGATGAACATCATTTACCTGTACAACCTCGCCGAGGGCAAGGAATATCCCGTTACCGAGCGCTGGTACAACAGCGGCAGCCCGACCTTCAGCACCGACGGCAAGTACCTGATTTTCACCTCCGACCGTGACCTGAACCCGCAGTACAGCAACATCGAGTGGAACTATGCCTACGGGAATATGTCCGGCGTGTATATGGCGATGCTCGCCAAGGATACGCCCTCTCCGATGATCGCCAGGGATCCGGCCGTGCAGGTCGAGGCCGACGCCCCGAAGGAGGCGCCGGGCAAGGGCGCGGCGAAGCCAGCGGCCTCGGCGAAGGCCGACAAGCCTGCCGGTCCTAAGGCCGTAAAAATCGACCCGGACGGCATCCTGGACCGCATCGTGAAGCTCCCGGTCAACGGCCGGGGATTCTACAGCGACGGCAAGTCGCTCTGGTACGGCGGCGGCCGCGGCACGCGCGTGTTCGACTTCGCCACGGGCAAGGACGAGGATTGTGTCGACGCGCGGATGTCGGTCCGCAGCGGCGACAAGAAGGCCATCTTCGTGAAGGGACGCGACCTGTACGTGGCCGCCCCCGGCCCGAAGGTGGGCCTGAAGGACAAGGTGTCCTTCGACGGCCTCGTCGCGACGGTCGACTACAGCCAGGAATGGCCCCAGCTCTTCGACGAGGTCTGGCGCGCCTTCCGCGACGGCTACTACCTGGAGAATATGCACGGACGCGACTGGAAGGCCGTCAAGGCCAAGTATGAGGTCCTGGTTCCGTACGCCAAGACGCGGCTGGACGTGAACTACATCATCGGCGAGATGATCTCCGAAGTCGCCAGCGGCCACGCCTACGTCACCGCCCCGGCCGACTATCCGAAGCCGGCGCGCATCCCGATGGGCCTGCTCGGCGCCGAGCTCTCCAAGGTCAAGGACGGCTACCGCATCGACCGCATCCTCCAGGGCGCGACCTACCGGCCGGAACTCCGTTCCCCACTCCAGGAGCCGGGCCTCGGCGTGAAGGAAGGCGATGTCATCACCGCCATCGACGGGGTGTCCCTCAAGGACGTGGACAACGTGTACAAGCTCCTCGTGGGCAAGGCCGAGGTCCTCACCGAACTCACGGTCGGCGGCAGGAAGGTGGTCGTCAAGCCCATCGCCGACGAGTATCCGCTCTACCACTACGAGTGGATCCTGAAGAACATCAAGACCGTGGAGGAAAAGTCCGGCGGCAAGGTGGGGTACATCTACATCCCGGACATGGGTGCCGAAGGCCTGAACGAATGGGCGCGGTACTATTATCCGCAGCTGGACAAGGAAG
>CAMNGM010000018.1 GCA_946538425.1 uncultured Bacteroidales bacterium
ACAAGGCCGACAGGAACCGGATGCGGTCGTCGCGCTCCTCCTCTTTCACCAGGGAGACGGCGGCGCCCAGCTGCTCCTCGTACCGGGCCTGATTTTTCTGCTCCTCTCGCCTCAGATACCAGCGGCCAAGCAGGTAGAACAAGGCGGCGACTAAGAGGGCGTACAGCACCAGGGCCACATCTGACAGCAGGGGATGGGACCGGATGGTAAAAGAGAGAGCCGTGCCTTCGTCATTCCAGAGGGTACTGTTGTTGGTGGCGGTTACGTGCAGCTGGTATTTCCCGGCAGGGAGCCGGTTCAGCGCGACGTAATTCTGGTTTCCCAGTCCCTTCCAATCCTCATCCAGCCCTTCCAGCCGGTAGGCATAGCGGATCTTCTCCGGCGCACTGTAGCTGAGGGCGGCGAAACTAATCCGGATATCCCGCAACCGCCAGGGGAGCGTGATATGCTCCGTCCCCCGGGACCGGAAAACATCCTCGGATACGCCAGAACCGGTAGCCTGGAACCGGGTGATCAGGATGGGCGGCGGGATATCGTTCTCCCGGACACGGCCGGGATAGAACGAGACGAAGCCTTCGGTCGTGCCCAGATAGAGGGTTCCGTCCTGGGCGACGAGACCGGCCGAGGGGGAGAACTCTCCGACCCGGATTCCGTCATTGGCGCCGAACTGCTCCTGCCGGCCGCCGTCCGGGTAGTAATGGACGATGGTGGAAGAACTGGCGAGCCAGAGCGTGTTCCTGTCCTGGAAGATGTATCGGACGTCCATGTCCGGGACGACCGGCGTGATCTTTCCGTCCTGCAGGAGGACCAGTCCTTTCTTGGTGCCGGCATAGATGCCGTGCGGGACGGGCAGCAGATGGTGGACCTGGTTGGCGGGGAGGCCGCCCCGGCCGGCCGGCCATTCCGTCCAGGTGCCGTCGGGCGCCCGCTGCAGGAGGCCGTTCTGGGCGGTGGCAAACCATAGGGAGCCGGAGTCATCTTCCGCAATGCTTCCAATCCAGGCCTCATGATCCCATTCCTTGACAAAGCGGTCCGTGGACGGATCGAAGCGGCAGGCGCTGCTTTGTGTCCCGGCCCAAAGCGTCCCGGCGCTGTCCACGAACAGGGCATAGACGCTGGGGTCTCCCAGTCCGTCGACCGCCCCGTACTGCCGGAGGGCTCCGGTCCGGACGTGCATCCGGAAGAGATTCTGGGAATAGGAGCCGATCCACAGATAGTCTCCCTGCCGGAGCAGGGCGTGGACATTCAACGCCGAAAGCGGGCCCGGCAGGCGGACCGCCGTTTTCCGGACCGGGTCGTACCGGAACAGGCCGCCGTTGTCGGACCCGATCCAGACGGTTCCGTCCGGATCCTCGCACAGGCAGCTCACAATGAAATCCTCGTTTCCCTTCACCAGGTCGGAGAGGGAGACGGAAGAGAACTGACCTGCCGTGGGCGGCAGGTAGTTGACGCCTCCGTAATAGGTGCCGATCCACAGGCCGCCTTCGTGGTCCCGGACGATCGGATAGACGAATTTGCTGGAGAGGGAGGCCGGATCGCTCCGGTCGTTGCGGTAATGGATCCGTTCCCCCGTCAGGGGATTGAGGGACAGCAAGCCGTCGTCGGAACCTACCAGCAGATGCAGGGGGGATTCGAGGGTGAGGGAATGCACGTGCTCGAGTCCATCTCCGGGCTGGACCGCGGGAAAGACGGTCCGGGTATCGGTTTCAAGCCGGTAGATGCCGAGGTCCCAGGTCCCCAGCCACAGGTCGCCCTCCTCGTCCACGTCCATGGCGCAGATGCGCGTGGGCCGGCAGTCCCGGAAGACCAGGTTCGGCGCGGAAAAGGTCCTGGATGCGGTATTGTAGAGAGAGAGCCCCTGCTCCGCCGACTGGTCGGCGACCCACAGGCGGCCGTCCCGGTCGACCAGCAGTCCCTCCACCTGGTGCCCGTCCAGAAATTGGGTGAAGGTTCCGTCGGCATACCGGAAGACGCCTTTGCCCCACACGCCGATCCAGAGGGCGCCGTCCCGGTCTTCGGCGAAGCCGGTGACCAGCGCTTCCGGGATCTCGGAAACGCGTTCCGGAGGGTTGGCCATGTCGTACCGGAACACGCCGCTTTCCGTCCCGATCCAGAGCGTGCCGTCCGTGGCCTGGAAGAGCTGGCGGACATAGTCGTCCTCCCCGGCAGGGAAGGCGTGGTGGATGAACTCCCGTCCGTCGAAGCTGTCCAGGCCGCTGGCCGTGCCCATCCAGATGAGTCCGGCGCGGTTCTGGATGAGGGCCTGGACCGTGTTGGAAGACAGTCCGTCCCGGGTGGTATAGTGGCGGAAGGCCCCTTCGGCAGCCAGGCCGGCCCGGGAGAAGGCAAGCAGCAGAAGGAGGGAGAGCAAAGTCTTTTTCATCATCGTCCTGCAAAGATAATCCTTTTCCCAATAAGCCCCATCCTCATCTTGGACGATTTTACAAAAGAATTGGATTTCCTTGTCAAGTAATGCGATTGTAATTCGATACATTTGCGAAGAACCGATAATGACACTATGACTGGTAAGCAATTCCTTTCCCTTTTCCTGCTGCTTGGAGGACTGTGCCTCCATGCCCAGGAAAAGCCCGTCCCCCTTTCCGATTCCCTGTACCGCAGCCTCGCGGCTACTCCGCCGATGGGCTGGAACTCCTGGAACAAGTTCGGCTGCAACGTGAGCGAGAAGCTCGTCAAGGAGATGGCCGATGCGATGGCCGCCTCCGGCATGGCCGACGCCGGCTACGAGTACATCGTCATCGACGACTGCTGGCAGGTGGACCGCGACGCGGACGGCAACATCGTCCCGGATCCGGAGCGGTTCCCCTCCGGGATGAAGGCGCTCGCCGATTATATCCATGGCCTCGGCCTCAAGTTCGGCCTGTACTCCTGCGCCGGCTCCTATACTTGCCAAGGCCGTCCCGGCAGCAAGGGACACCAGTTCCAGGATGCCCTGCAGTATGCGAAGTGGGGCGTGGACTATCTCAAGTACGACTGGTGCGCCAATGACGGCCAGAACGCGAAGGCCGCCTATCAGACGATGTCCGAGGCCATCAAGGCCAGCGGCCGTCCGATTGTCCTGTCCATCTGCGAATGGGGCGAGAACAAGCCCTGGGAATGGGGCGAGGGCATCGGCCACCTCTGGCGCGTCACGCCGGACATCCGGGCCCTCTACGACGGCGTATTCGACTGGGGCGGCGTGGGTATCGTCCAGTGCATCGACGCCGCCGCGGACCTGTATCCCTATGCCGGCCCCGGCCACTGGAACGATGCCGAGATGCTGGAGGTCGGCAACGGTGAACTCACCTGGGACGAGAGCGTGACCCATTTCTCGATGTGGTGCATGCTGGCCGCCCCGCTGATGAGCGGCAACGACCTCCGCGAGATGGACTACAAGACGCGGCAGATCCTCACCAACAAGGAAGTCATCGCCGTGAACCAGGATCCCCTCGGCAAGCAGGGCATCCGTTTCATCGACATGGGCGAGAAGGAAATCTGGGGAAAGCCCCTTGCCGGCGGGGAGATCGCCGTCTGCTTCATGAACCGGGGCGAGACCCCCTGGAAACTGGACTACAACTGGCGGAACCAGACGATGTATTTCGCCCGGGACGTCAATTTCCGCAAGTGGGAATACACCGTGCGCGACCTCTGGCAGCACAAGGACATCGGCCGCTCGACGGACCGCCTCCAGGCGGAAATCCCCGCCCACGGCGTCCTGATGGTCCGCCTGCGCCCGGACAGACAACTTGAAAACTAAACCAACATATTAACCTTTAAACCAACAGTATGAAACGATTCCATCAATTCTGTCTGACCTTGGCGCTGCTTCTGGCAGCCATCCCTTCGATGGCGGCCGTGACGGTGCGGGGAACCGTCACCGACGCCAACGGCGAGCCCGTTGTGGCGGCCGGTGTTGTGGAAGCAGGAACGACAAACGGTGTCGTCACCGACATGAATGGTAAGTATACCATCACCGTCAAGGGCGCCGACTCCGTGCTGGAGTTCTCCTGCATCGGTTATGAAACCCAGTCCGTCACCGTCGGGAACCGCGGCGTCATCGACGTTGTCCTCGAAGTGGCGACCTCCTTCCTCGAAGAGGCCGTGGCCATCGGTTACGGTACCCAGAAAAAGGCGGACATCACGTCTTCCGTCCAGAGCGTGAAGTCGGAGGACTTCAACAAGGGCGCCATCCTGGACGCCGGCCAGCTCATCCAGGGCAAGGTCGCCGGCCTGCAGATCACGCTTCCTTCCGGCGATCCGACCTCTTCCACGTCCGTGATGCTCCGCGGCTATTCCTCCCTCCTGGGTTCCACAGCTCCGCTGGTGCTGGTGGACGGAATCCCTGGTAATCTTTCCACGGTGGCTCCGGAAGACATCGAGTCCATCGACGTGCTGAAGGACGGTTCCGCGACCGCCATCTACGGCACCCGCGGTACCAACGGCGTCATCATCATCACCACCAAGAACGCCAAGCGCGAGAGCCCGGCCACGGTCCAGTACAATGGCTATGTCTCCGCCTCCCATTGGCTCAATACCCCCGATTTCCTGACGGCCGACGAGCTGCGCGCCAAGTGGGCGGAGGGATGGACCGGCAAGGGCGATATCTCCGAGGACCGCAAGTACACCACGGACTGGCTGAAGGAAATCAGCCGCACGGCCATTTCCCACAACCACAACCTGTCCATCATGGGCGGCACCCAGAACCATACCTATACCGCCAACCTCACGTACAACGACAACGAGGGAACCATCAAGGGAACGGGACGGACCAACATCCGCGGCCGTGTCCAGATCGCCCAGTACCTGTTCGACAACAAGCTGAAACTCTCGGCGGAAGTCATGGCCGACGAGAACAACAGCAAGACCGGCTTCAATCCCGGCTACACCTATCGTCAGGCGTGCATCCAGAACCCCACGCAGCCGGTTTATATCGACAACGACCCTGCGAAGGGTTACTACGAGACGGACGGTTATTTCTATGACAATCCGATTTCCTATCTGAACGAGCGGATCGGCATGCGCCGCAGCCGCAACGTCCGCTTCAACGGCGTCGCGGAGTTCCGCCCGATCGAGCAGCTCAACTTCAAGGCCCTCTATGTCCGCAAGGGACAGAGCTCCATCCGCGGCAACTACAATACGCACAAGGACGTGTCCACCACCGAGCAGGGACTTAACGGTACCGCCAGCCGCAGCACTTCCGAACTGGTGAACGACCTCCTGGAACTGAGCGCCAACTACCAGCAGGATTTCGGAAACCACCACGTGACGGCCGTCGCCGGTTACAGCTACGACGAGACCACCTACGAGTCCTTCAGCATGTCCAACCAGAATTTCCCGACCGACGCCTATCTGTACAACAAGATGCAGGCGGGTATGGGCCTGACCGAAGGCACGTCCTCCCAGGAATCCTACAAGAGCAACACGAAGCTCATCGGCGTCTTCGCCCGGGCTACTTATAACTATGCCGACCGGTACCTCCTGATGGCTTCCCTCCGTGTGGACGGCTCTTCCAAGTTCGGTAAGGACCACAAGTGGGGCTACTTCCCTGGCATCTCCGCCGGCTGGCGTCTGAACAACGAGGAATTCCTCAAGGATGTCAAGTGGATCGACAACCTCAAGCTCCGCGCCGGTTTCGGTATCACCGGTATCGACGTGAATTCTCCCTACCAGTCGCTGGCTTCCATGAATTACTCCGGCTATGCCTATGTGGACGGACACTGGAATCCCATCCTGGTCCCTGCGCGTAACGCGAACCCGGATCTCCGCTGGGAAAAGAAGTATGAGTACAACCTGGGCCTTGACTTCGCCTTCCTGGGCGAGCGGCTCAGCGGCTCCGTCGACTTCTATCGCAGGGATACCAAGGACGCCCTCTACAACTACAGCGTCCCGACGCCTCCGTATACCTATGGCAGCATGATGGCCAATGTGGGCCACATCCGCAACCAGGGTGTCGAGGTCCTGGTGAATGCCGTTCCCGTGCGCACCCGTGACTTCGAGTGGAGCACCTCCGTTTCCTTCTCTTACAACCAGAACCGCCTGATCTCCATTACGCCTCCGAAAGGCTCCGAACTTTCCCTGTCCACGAATTACTTCGACACCGGTTATACCGGAGAGCCCATCCAGACATCCACGCACCGCGTGAAGGAAGGCTGGCCGATCGGTAACTTCTTCGGCCTCAAGTCCGTGGGTGTGGATGAAGCCGGCAAGTGGGTCGTGGAAATCCTTGACGAAGACGGCAAGGTCTCCGGCTATGACTATGCCGAGAAGGCGAACTCCTCCGACTGGCAGATCCTCGGAAACGGCGTCCCGGATGCTTTTGCCAACTGGAACAACAATTTCCGCTTCAAGAACTTCGACCTGGCCATCACGATGCGCGGCGCCTTCGGCGCCCAGGCCCTGAACTTCCAGAAGCTGTTCTATGGCAACCCGACCATCGCCTACAATGTCCTGAACAGCGCGTTCGACAAGATTGACGTGGTGGATATGACCACCGGCAAGCCGACGGGCAAGACCGCGGTCATCTCCGATGCGCAGCGGTATGTGAGCTACTATATCGAGGATGCGGACTACTGGAAGATCGACAATGTGACCCTGGGTTACAACCTCCGCTTCAAGAACGCCAAGATTCTCAAGGCCCTCCGTGTCTACGGCTCCGTCCGTAATCTGGCCACGATTACATCCTACTCCGGTCTGGATCCCGAGATCCGTACCGTTTACGGGGATGACGGCGCCTTTGACCCCGGTACCGACGACCGCGACAAGTTCCCCACCATCCGTTCCTTCACCTTTGGTGTCAACCTCACCTTCTAATCCACGAAGTCCATCATGAAAGCTATCAAATTTACTGCAATAGGTATTCTGGCCGCCTCCTCCATGCTGTTCACGGCATGTTTCGACCTGGAGGAGCAGGCTTTCTCCGAGATCATCACCGAGAACATCGAATTCGGTGACAATGAGCTTGCCTCCATGGTTTCCAGTGGCTACGGCAACCTTTCTTACATTCTGGGTTGGCAGGGACTGTTCGACTCCCAGGAGGAAGCTGCGGACGTGATCATCACGCCTACCCGCCCCAACGGTTGGGATGACGGCGGCACCTACAAGCGCATGCACCGCCATACCTGGTCCAATGAAGAGTGGCAGCCCGCGAACACCTACGAGACCGCGTTCGAGGCCATCAACTTCTGCAACCGGATCCTCACTCAGATCGAGAACGGAGACATCCCTGTCGCCGAGGAGACCCGTGCCCGGTACGTCCCTGAGCTTCGCGCCCTTCGCGCCCTCTGGTACTCCCTGTTGCTGGACCAGCACGGCAATGTTCCGATCGTGACCAAGTTCTCCACGGAAGTGCCCACGCAGAGCACCCGGAAGGAAGTGTACGATTTCGTCGTCAAGGAACTGACCGAGGTCATCGATGCCGGCACCGTCACCAAGGAGAAGACCTACAGTACCCTCAACCACTGGAGCATCGAGATGCTGCTGATGCGCGTGTACCTCAATGCGGAAGTGTACGCCGGCGTGAAGGCCTATGACAAGGCCCTCAAGCTCGCGGAGGACATCATCGAGAACAGCCCGTACCGCCTCTCCGCCACCTATGCCGAGAATTTCGCCGTGGATCTGGGCCCCAGCAACACCGAGGTCATCTTCGCCGTCGTGTACGATGAGCTGCAGGGCGTGACCCACTCCCAGTGCCGCAAATGGTATCCTCCCGTGTCCAAGAATTACTTCGGCTGGGGCTTCCAGTGCTGGGGCGGCAACTGCTGCAACCCGCAGTTCTACAACTCCTATCAGGAGGGTGACAAGCGCCGGGACGACACCTGGTTCCATGGCCCGATGGTCGCCGCCGACGGCAAGCTGGTCTGGACCTGCCTGAATTACCTCCCTTCCGTTTCCTGCAACCCGGCCGACAGCGGCGTGGGCGAGGGCCAGGACTGCACCAGCATCGACTTCGGTCTCCGTCAGAAGAAGTACGAGCCGGATGTGAACGGTATCTATTACTGGGATAACGACTTCCCGTACTTCCGTCTGGCCGAAGCCTACTACACCGCGGCCGAGTGCATCCTGCGCGGAGAGCATGGCAAGAAGAGCGCGGCCGATTACGTGAACGCTGTCCGCAGCCGTTCCGTCAGCACGCCTATCACCGACGCCGAGCTCCGGGCCGACACCAAGATGGTCTATGGACTCGTCCCGTGGGGCGCCTTGACCTATGCCGACATCCAGAAGTACAACGGTACCCACGACTGGTCCGAGATCGCCGACAAGCTGGAGGCTTCCCAGGCCAACGACAAGATCATCCGCTCCGGTCACGACACCGACCCGGTGGAACTGGGCGGTATGTATGACGAGTGGGGCTGGGAGTTCGCCCTCGAGTGCCAGCGCCGTACGCAGATGATCCGCTTCGGAACCTTCTCCAACCGGAACTGGTTCAACAAGCCGGCCATCGACGACACCCACGACCAGCTGTTCCCGATTCCGCTCTGGATCCTGCAGGACAATCCGAACCTGAAGCAGAATCCGGGTTACGCGGGCGCTTAATCAGAAATCAGGGCCGACCCGTCAGGATCGGCCCTTTTCTTGTCCTTGATCCAGTCATGCGAGGGATGAAACAGTGGATTTCCGCACTTGCGGCACTTTCACTGACGCTGGTGTTCTCCTGTGGGCAGGAGGAGACCGTGTCTACCGGCACGCCCCCGGTCCTCACGCCGGCGGATGTCCCTGACTACGAAAAGATTCACTTAGGCTCCGAGTTCTACAAGAAAGAGCGGGGATGGGCGGTGTCCAATACCTTCCATGACCCGCTCAGGCCGGAGAGCCTGTGGTATTTCGGGCGCAGCCGGCAGAGCGAGCATTTCATCCTTTTCTGGGACAGGGATTACGGCGCCACGTCGCCGGACGAGGCGGCCGGTCCCTATCATCTGGACACGAAAGCGTTCCTGGACTGGTGCGAGGAAATCTACGACTATTATGTGAACGCCCTCAAGTTCATCCGTCTCGGCGCGGACGAGAAATCCTATCTGGACCGGTACAAGTTCCAAGTCTTCCTGTGGCACCAGACGGAGTGGGCGGCTTACGGCTCGGGCCCGGAGGACAATGTCACCGGATGTCTCTGGATCAATCCCGAGGCGGCGAACAGCCGTTCCACCGTGGCCCATGAGATCGGGCACTCCTTCCAGTACCAGGTCGCTTGTGACTTGGAGTTGAACGGGAAGACGTCCGACATCGACCAGGTGGCTTTCCGCTACGGACAGGGGCCGGGGGGCAGTACTTTCTGGGAGCAGACGGCCCAGTGGCAGGCCTGCCAGATGTGCCCCGAAGAGACCTTCACGAATTACAACTTCACTGAATTCTGCGACAACTGCCACCGGCATTTCGCCCACGAGGCCATGCGCTACGGCAGCTATTTTTTCTACTATTATTGGACGGACAGGTACGGTCTTGATGCCGTGGCCAAGGTGTGGCATACGGCCCGCAGGCCCCAAGACTCCCTGGAGTCCTACATGAGTGCCTTCTCCCTGACCCTGGACGAATTCAACGCCCAGGTATATGACTACGCCGCTCGCGTCGCCACCTGGGATTTCAAGCAGATCCGCACCGAGGGCGCCCGCCATGCAGGAGCGGTCACGTGGAAGGGAATCGACATCGGGGACGGCTACTGGAAGGTGGATCCCGCCAAGGCTCCGGAAGCGACCGGCTTCAACCTCATCCGGCTGAACGCAGCGCCCGGCCAGGAACTGACGATGGACTTCGTAGGCCTTCCCGACGAAGAGGGCTGCAACGCGAGCGGCGACGCCTTCCAGGCCGGCTGGACCCTCGGTTTCGTGTCTCTCGGGGATGGCTGGTCCACCCGGACCTACAGCGAGAGTACGATGGCCACCGCCGCCACCGGGAATGCCGCCACGCTCAAGTGGACGGTTCCTGCCGGCGCCCAGGCTGTATGGGCTGTCATCGCCTGCACGCCGACGACTTACATCACCCACCTTTGGGATGACGACAACAGTAACGACCGCCACTGGCCATACAAAGTGAAGGTGTCGACCGGTCTCTGAATGTTTTTTGTGATCAAGTGTATCAACGCGTTATGAAAAGAAAGCTTTTCCTTGCCGCCGCGGCGCTTTTCGCCGGCCTCGTCGCCGGAGCCCAAGACTTCGACCAGGCGTATCGCGCCACGGAGTTTGCGTCCAAGTTCGGTACGGACCTGTACTATGGCGCTGTCCGCCCCGTCTGGACGGGGGAGGACACCTTCGTCTTCGAGACGAACGAGCCATCCGGCAAAGTCTGGTACCAGGTGTCCGGAACGACGAAGACCGCCATCTCCGAAGACGCGTTCAAGGAGGCCACGAAACGGCCCCGTCCGGGCTATTACGACCCCTCCGACGAGAGCCAGTTCGCCTTCCGGCGCGAAGTGAAGCAGTTCTCCCCGGACAGCGCGCTCGTCGCCTTCGTCCGGGACAACAACGTCTGGCTCTCCAAGGCCGATGGTTCCGAACCCTGCCAGCTGAGCTTCGACGGGACCGACGGCGAGGCCTATGCGGAGATCCAGTGGTCGCCGGACGGAAAGAAGCTCGCCGCCCTGAAGAAGGAGGTGCTCAAGGAGCGCCAGATCCTGCTCCGCGTGTCCCGGCCCGACGACCAGGTGCAGCCCCGCTACCGCTGGCTGGACTATGCCAAGCCCGGCGACCGGCTGCCGCAGTGCACCCCGGCCCTGTTCGACGTGGAGGCCCGCAAGGCCGTCGCCCTGGACCGGACCATCCCGCGCGACCAGTATTTCCTCACGCTGGGCGAATGGGCCCCGGATTCGGAGTTCTTCACCTACGAGTACAACCAGCGCGGGCACCAGGTCTATGAGCTCGCCGCCGTGGACGCCGCCACCGGCAAAGTCCGCACCCTGGCGAAGGAAGAGACCGGCACGTTCGTCTATTACTACGACCTCTGGCGCTATCTGTTCAAGGACGGAAAGCATGTCCTCTGGATTTCGGAAAGGGACGACTGGCGGCATCTGTATATCATCGATACGCATACCCTGGCCATGCGCCAGCTCACCCGTGGCGAATGGAACGTCCGCGAGATTCACAAGGTGGACGAAGAGGGAGGCTTCATCCTGGCCTATGCCAACGGCCTTGCGGCCGCCTCGGGCGAAGACCCGTACAACAAGCACATCATCAAGATCGACATCGCCACGGGCAAGGTGACGGACCTGACCCCGGAGAACGCGAACCACGTGGTGAGCTTCAACAAGGATTTCACGGCTTTCGTGGACAACTATTCCCGGCCGGACCTGCCGTCGACCACGGTGCTCCGCACCGCCGCCGACGGGCGCGTCCTGCTCCAGATCCAGAAACAGGACATTTCCAAGGCCCTGAAGCAGGGGTTCACGATGCCGGAGGTGTTCTCGGCCAAGGGCCGTGACGGCGTCACGGACATCTGGGGTACCATCTACCGTCCCTTCAAGTTCAATCCCAAGAAGAAGTATCCGGTGGTGGAGTACATCTACGCCGGTCCGCATGATTCCCACGTGACGAAGGATTTCTACGGTCCGATGCGGTTCTCCCGCCTCCTGGAGCTGGGCTTCATCGTGGTCACCATTGACGGTATGGGCACGGACAACCGGTCCAAGTCCTTCCAGGACGTGGCCTGGCGCAACCTCAAGGACGCCGGCTTCCCGGACCGCATCCTTTGGATGCAGGCCGCGGCGAAGAAATACAAGTACATGGACCTTTCCAAGGTGGGTATCTACGGTTATTCCGCCGGTGGCCAGAACGCGATGGCGGCCTTGCTGTTCCATCCCGAGTTCTACAAGGTGGGCGTCGCCCTGTGCGGCTGCCACGACAACCGGATGGACAAGATCTGGTGGAACGAGCAGTGGATGGGCTATCCCGTCGGCCCTTGGTACGGCGAGAGTTCCAATGTCGACAATGCCTGGCGGCTGGAAGGGAAGCTCTTCCTGATCAACGGCGAGGTCGACGACAACGTGGACCCGGCCTCCACCCTGCAGGTGGTGTCCGAGCTCATCAAGCACGGGAAGGACTTCGAGCAGCTCTACGTCCCCGGTTATTCCCACAACCTGGGCGCCGACTGGATCACCCGCCGCGTCTTCGAATTCTTCTGGAAAAACTGCCGCTGACGGCTTTTTCTTGTCCCCGAAAATGCGTATTTTTGAAGACCGCAAAACTAATAACCACAACTGATATGAACAACGCAATCCTGAACTTCCCGGTACCGGCCAACGAGCCGGTGAAAGCTTATCTCGAAGGCTCTCCCGAGCGCATCGCCCTCGATGCCGAACTCGAGCGCCAATGGAACACCGTCGTGGACATCCCGATCATCATCGGCGGC
This sequence comes from uncultured Bacteroidales bacterium, assembly GCA_946538425.1. GTDB lineage: Bacteria > Bacteroidota > Bacteroidia > Bacteroidales > UBA932 > Cryptobacteroides. Next base: position 12,328 of record CAMNGM010000018.1, read on the forward strand.
AAGGAAATCCGCACCGGCAACACCGGCACGGTCGTCTGCCCGCACGATCACAAGCATGTCCTCGCGACCTTCCACAAGGTAGGTGAAAAGGAAGTGGAAATGGCCGTGGAGGCCGCGATGAAGGCCCATAAGGTCTGGTCCGAGACCCCTTGGACCACCCGCGCCGCCATCGTCCTCAAGATGGCCGAGCTCCTCGCCACGAAGTACCGTCCCATCATGAACGCCGCGTGCATGCTGGGCCAGAGCAAGAACATCTACCAGGCGGAGATCGACAGCGCCTGCGAGACCATCGACTTCTTCCGCTACAACGTGCACTACGCGTCCAAGATCTATGCGATGCAGCCCAAGGACGGGTCCATGAACATCAACCACACCGAGTACCGTCCGCTGGAAGGCTTCATCCTGGCGGTGACCCCGTTCAACTTCACCTCCATCGCCTCCAACCTGTGCATGACGCCGGTCCTGATGGGCAATGTCGCCCTCTGGAAGCCGTCCACCACCGCCACCCTCTCGAACTACTACCTGATGCAGCTGTACAAAGAAGCGGGCCTTCCGGACGGCGTCATCAACTTCCTCCCGGGCAGCGGCGCCCTCATCGGCAAGGTCGCGACCGCATCCAAGTGGTTCTCCGGCATCCATTTCACGGGTTCCACCAGCACGTTCAACAGCCTCTGGCGCCAGGCGGGCGAGAACCTGGGCAAGTACGTGAGCTACCCGCGCCTCGTCGGCGAGACCGGCGGCAAGGACTTCATCTTCGTGCACCCGAGCGCCGATGCGAAGGCCGTCGCCACCGCCGCTTTCTGCGGTGCCTACGAGTTCCAGGGCCAGAAGTGCTCCGCCGCTTCCCGCATGTACATCCCGAAGAGCCTGTGGCCGGAAGTCCTCGGCATCATGAAGCAGTACGCCTCCGAGGTGAAGATGGGCGACGTCCGCGACCACACGAACTACATCAACGCGGTCATCGACGAGAAGTCCTGGGACAACATTGACAGCTACATCTCCTACGCCGAGAAGTCCGCCGATGCCAAGATCGTGATGGGCGGCGGCCGCGACAAGAGCGTCGGCTACTTCGTGGAGCCGACGGTCATCGAGACCACGGACCCGCATTTCAAGTCCATGGAAGAGGAAATCTTCGGACCGGTCCTCACCGTCTTCCCGTACGACGACGACAAGGTGGACGAGACCGTGAAGCTCTGCGACACCACCTCCCCGTACGGCCTCACCGGCGCCGTGTTCGGCAAGGACCGCCTCGCCGTGGAGAAGATCACGGACGCCCTCCGCTATGCGGCCGGCAACTTCTACATCAACGACAAGCCCACCGGCGCCGTGGTCGGCAACCAGCCGTTCGGCGGCGCCCGTGCTTCCGGTACCAACGACAAGGCCGGCGGCGAGTTCAACCTCATCCGCTGGATCATCCCCAGAGTCATCAAGGAAACCCTCGTTTCCCCGACGGACTACCGCTACACCTACATGAAGTAAACAACTATGAAAAACGGATGGATCGCCGCGCTGGCCGCGGGCCTGCTTGTGCTGGCCTGCGGCCGGACGGCCCCGAAGCAGGCGGAGGTCGACTTCGTGGAGGCGCTCGGGATTCCCGAGTGCGTGATCACGACCCCGCCGGATTCGCTGCATCTGGACCCCTGGTACAAGAAGTATGTCGATGTGAACGGCATTCCGCTGTGCTCGTCCTGGCGCTGCCCGGACAGTGCGCTCGTCGCCGGCCACAATACGCTGTGGGCGATGACGTCCATGCTGTCGGACGACGTGATGGACGCCCTCCGCAAGGCGGGCACGCGCGTGACGATGATGGGACGGTATGAGGGCACCACGGATGTGCCTGAGCACCACTACCTGATCAACGACACCACCCTGAACTGGGACCTCCGGGCCCGCGGCCTGGGCGGCGACCTCGAGTTCCCGCTCACTTCCTGCGCGGAGGAGAACGTCCTCGGCTACCAGATCGACAAGTACCACGCGGAGGACATCCTCATCCACGAGTTCGCCCACTCGATCCACCTCGTGGGCATCGTCCAGGTGGATCCGGACATCAACGACCGCCTGGAAGCCCTGCTGCAGAACGCGAAGGACAAGGACCTCTGGTGGAACACCTACCGCCTCACGGACATCGCCGAGTATTTCGCCGAGGGCGTGCAGGACTGGTTCAACGTGAACGCGGAGATGGACCATCCCGATGGAAAGCACAATTACGTGAACACTCGCGACGAGCTCAAGGAGCGCGACCCGGGCCTGTACGAGCTCCTCGCCGAGTACTTCCCCGCCACGGACCAGCAGATCTCCAAGCACAAGTTCGTGAACGAGTGCACCAAAGAGAACAGTCGTACCCATTGACCTTGTCATTCTGAGCGAAGCGAAAGAATCTATGTTTGATAAAAAAACGTACGAGACCCGCCGCGCCCGCCTCGCCCAGCAGGTGGGTGGTGGCGTGCTCCTGTTCCTGGGGAACAACCACGTGGGCATGAACTATGAGGGGAATGAGTATAACTTCCGGCAAGACAGTTGTTTCCTGTATTTCTTCGGTCTGGACTATGCCGGCCTGACGGCCGTGATGGACGTGGACGCCGGCGAGGAGATCATCTTCGGCGACGAACTCACGATCGACGACATCGTCTGGACCGGAACCATGCCTTCCCTGTCCGAAAACGCCAGGAAGGTGGGTGTCGACAAGACCCTTCCCCTGTCGGCGCTCAAGGAGTATCTGGGCAAGGCCATGCACCAGGGCTGTAAAATCCGCTTCCTGCCCCCGTACCGGGCCGACCACAAGGTGCGTCTGATGGACTTGCTGGGCATCCTGCCGAACGTGCAGTCCCTGCATGCCGACGAGGCCCTGATCCGGGCCATCGTGGACCTGCGAATCCACAAGACGGCGGAGGAGGTCGCGGTGATCGAGGATGCCGTGGATGTGAGTACGCGGATGCATCTGGAAGCCTATCGGTTGGCCCGCCCGGGCGTGCATGAGGCGGAAATCGCCGCGGCTGTGCTCCGCATCGCCTCTTTCCGCCCCGGCGGCGGACTGGCGTTCCCCACCATCGCGACGGTGGCGGGCCAGGTGCTCCACAACCACGGTTTCATCCATACGCTCAAGGACGGGGACATCTTCCTGTTGGACGCCGGTGCGGAGAACGCCGAGCACTACTGCGGCGACCTTTCTTCCTCCATGCCGGTGAGCGACCGTTTCACGCCCCGCCAGGAGGAGATCTACCGGCTGCACCTGCGCAGTTTCCAGGCGGCCGTGGACCAGCTCCGGCCGGGCAATTCCTACCGCAACGCCCACCTAGCTGCGGCGGAGGCCATCGCCGAGGGGATGGTGGACCTGGGCCTGATGAAGGGCTGCCCGCGCGACATCGCCGAAAGCGGCGCATACGCGCTGGTATTCCCCTGCGGCACCGGGCACATGATGGGCCTGGACGTGCACAATATGGAGAACCTGGGCGAGCAGTATGTCGGCTATGCCGAGGGAGAAAAGAAGAGTACCCAGTTCGGCTTCAAGTCACTGCGCCTCGCCCGTCCGCTGGAACCCGGTTTCGTGTTCACCGTGGAGCCCGGCATCTATTTCATCCCGGAACTCATCGACCTGTGGCGGGCCGAAGGGCGTTTCAAGGAATTCATCAACTACGACAAGTTCGAGGCCTGGAAGGACTTCGGCGGCCTGCGCAACGAGCTGGACTATCTCATCACCGAGGACGGCTGCCGCGTGCTGGGTACGATCAAGAAGCCGATGACCCTCGAAGAAGTCTATGCGGCAAAGAATATGTCATTCTGAGGAGGTCGAAGACCGACGAAAGAATCTAAAACACAATTATGACATTTACCATCAAACACCCCGAGAACGACGGGGGAATGAATCCGCGGATCAAGCGCCTCCGGGAGGAGAGCGTATCGACGCCCGCAACCTTGACCATCGAACGCGCCCTCATCGAGACAGCATTCTACAAGGAGAACTATGGAAAATACTCGATCCCGGTGCTCCGCGCGAAGAACTTCTACGAAATCTGCAAGAAGAAGACCATCTACATCGGCCCGGACGAGCTGATCGTGGGTGAGCGCGGCCCCAAGCCGAAGGCCGTCCCGACGTTCCCGGAGCTTACCTGCCACAGCGTGGAGGACCTCCACGTGCTGGACACGCGCGAGCTGCAGACGTACCACATCAGCCAGGAGGACATTGACACGTACGAGCGCGAGGTGATCCCTTACTGGAAGGGCAAGACGCAGCGGGAGCGCATTTTCAATCATGTGTCCAAGGAGTGGGAGGAAGCCTACCACGCCGGCGTGTTCACGGAGTTCATGGAACAGCGCGCCGCGGGACACACGGCCATGGACGGCCGGATGTACCGCGAAGGCCTGCTGGACATGAAGGCCCGGATCGAGAAGAACATCGCCGCCCTGGATTACATCAACGATCCCGAGGCGACCGACAAGGAGCAGGAACTCGACGCGATGCGCATCTCCTGCGACGCCGCGATCCTGCTCGCCGAGCGCCACGCCGCCCTCGCGGAGGAAATGGCCGCTTCCTGCCCGGATCCCGTCCGCAAGGCCGAACTCGAGAAGATCGCCTCCGTGTGCCACTGGGTTCCTGCCCATGCCCCCCGCGACCTCTGGGAGGCCATTCAGATGTACTGGTTCGTCCATCTCGGGACGGTGACGGAGCTCAACGGATGGGATTCCATGAACCCCGGCCACATCGACCAGCACCTCTATCCGTTCTACAAGAAGGGCGTGGAGGAAGGGACGCTGGATTACGACAAGGCGAAGGAACTCCTGAGCTGCCTGTGGATCAAGTTCAACAACCAGCCTGCACCGCCCAAGGTGGGGATTACCGCGCGCGAGTCCGGCACCTACAACGATTTCACGAACATCAACATCGGCGGAATCGACCGGTACGGAAACAGCGGCGTGAACGACCTCTCCTACATGATCCTCGAGATCCAGGAGGAACTGCACGAGCTGCAGCCGGGCCTTTCGATCCACATCGCGGAGAACACCCCGGACGAGTTCCTCGCCGCGGGCATCAAGGTCATCCGCCTGGGCCACGGCTATCCGTCCGTCTTCAATCCGGACACCTATGTGAAGGAGCTGGTCCGCCAGGGCAAGAGCCTGGAGGATGCCCGCGAAGGCGGCTGCTCGGGCTGCATCGAGGTGGGTGCTTTCGGCAAGGAAGCCTATCTGCTGACGGGCTACCTCAACACGCCGAAGATTCTGGAAATCACGCTGAACAACGGCATCGATCCGGAAACCGGCCAGAAGATCGGCCTCGAGACCGGCGACCCGCGCGGCTTCAAGACTTTCGAGGAGCTGTACGACGCCTGGCACAAGCAGATGGAGTACTTCGTGAACCTGAAGCTCAGCGTGAACAACTACATCGAGCGGATGTTCTCCCTGTACGCCCCCGCGACCTTCCTGAGCCTGTACATCGAAGATTGCATCGACAAGGGCAAGGACTACTACAGCGGCGGCGCGCGGTACAATACCACTTACATCCAGTGCACGGGCCTCGGCACCATCACGGACTGCTTCACCACCCTGAAGAAGCACGTATTCGAGACCGGGCGCTACACGATGGACCAACTGCTCGCCGCGGTGGCCGATGACTGGAAGGGGCACGAGCCCATGCGCTTGTACATCCGCAACCATACCCCGTTCTTCGGCAACGACGATGCGTATGCCGATGACATCGCGGTGCGCGTGTACGACGACCTCGTGAAAGCGATCGAAGGCCGGCCCAACACCCGGGGCGGCAAGACGCAGCTGAACATGCTCTCGACCACCTGCCACAACTACTTCGGCCAGGTGTGCGGCGCCTCGGTGAACGGCCGCTTCGCGCATTTCGCCATCTCCGACGGCACCTCGCCGGCCCACGGCTCCGACACGAAGGGCCCCACCTGCGTCGTGCGCTCCCTCGGCAAGCTGGACCAGACCAAGAGCGGCGGCACCCTGCTGAACGTCCGCTTCATCCCGGCCCTCCTGAAGACCGACGCGGAAGTGGCCAAGCTCGGCCAGCTCATCCGCGAATACTTCAAGCTGGGCGGCCACCACATCCAGTTCAACATCGTGGACACGGAGACCCTCTGCGACGCCCAGCAGCGCCCGGACGAGTACCGGGACCTCCTGGTTCGCGTGGCCGGCTACTCGGACTACTTCAACGACATGACGGCCCAGCTCCAGAACGAGATCATCGCCCGTACGGAGAACGACGACCTGTAAGGGGTCCAGGCAAGGTCTGTGACAGTTTTGGGCAAGGTTTGTTTTTGATTGACAGACCTTGCCCATTGTTTATGCCCTGAGGGCCATTATATGCGTGATTGTGCGGGCATGGTCTAAGCTCTCAAATTCGAACCGCGCCCAACCTCCCAGGGTAGCGTTGTTTCAAGAAAACGTAAAAACAGGGGATTGAAACAACACTTTCTTTTTTATAATCCTTGTATGGCCGCCGAAAGGTGCTTATGTTTGCTCCGTCTTAATATTGCGTGCGATGGAAAGAAGTGTTGTCAGAAAGATGCCGGACGGAAGCACGAGGCGCGTGGAACCCTACCACGTATACCTCAAGGGCTTGGAAACGGCCATATTATGCCGCGACGATGAGGATTATGACGTGATGGTGAAGGTGCTGGCCGTTTGCGCCCGGCGGCACAATGTGATCATCGTTACCTACTCGGTCGTCTCCAACCACACGCACGCTGCCGCCCTGGCGGCGAAGTGGGACGACGCGCAGGCGTTCGGCGAAGACAGTAAAAAGGTCTATTCAATGTATTTCCGTCACAAGTATGGTGAAGAAGGAATCCTGCGACGAGTCAAGGTGAAGGCGCTCTGGCTCGACAATCCCTCCTACCTGCGGAACACATTGGCCTACATTCCCCGGAATGCGCTGGACAACGGGGGAGACATTGTCGATTATCCCTGGTCCGGTCATCTGGCGATGTTCAGGCGGGACTCGCCGACCGGAATGCCGATATCCGCTCTCACCAAGCGGGAGCGGCGAGAATTGCTTCATACGGGTGAATCGCTGAAAGGGGCCCCTTGGTTGCTGGACGGGAAAGGGCATCTGGTCCCTTACAGTATTTGCGACCACGCTTACTTGGAACAGGTGTTCAATGGCGATCCCGCCTTTTACCTGAAAACCATCGGCGGGGTCAATGTGGCCGAAATGCGCTATCTTCTGGAGGAAAAGCCTTACGTCATGCAGGCGGACTCTGAATTCTATAAAACCGTGAATGAGTTGAGCCTGCGTTGGTTCAGTATGGAGCTTTCGGCCATTTCGCTGGACCGGAAACTGCGGCTGCTCCCCTATGTCTATCGAACCTCGAAGACAACCATCTCCCAGCTGGCCCGAGTCTTTGGTTTGGAGCGGGAGCGGATAGCCTCCTTCCTGGGCATAAAGAAGGGTGAGAAACAAAAGGGAGACAACAGCTCTGCCGGGCAAAGTTAGAAACGGTTTTCCGGCCCTTCCTAGTCAAGATATGGAGTGAAATCGGGCGAGGTCTGCGACACTTTTGGGCGAGGTTATTGACAGTTTTGGGCAAGGTTTGTTTTGAAACGACAGACCTTGCCCATTGTTTATGCCTTGTGGGGCGTTGTGGGGGTGTTTTTGCGGGCAAGGTCTGCGCCCTAAAATCAGACCGTGCCCACGATGTCCGCAGACCTTGCCCAAAACCCAGTCAGACCTTGCCCAATGGCAGCGAACAAGGGACGGAAGGGGGCCGCCTCCATGGGGTCAAGGGATGGGGCAGTCTCCTCGGGGTCAAGGGACGATCCGAGGTCACCCGCCGATCTTGACGGTCAGGCCGGCGGATTCGAGTTGGGCGAAGCAGCGGGCCTGGTCCTCTTTTGTGGGGGCAGAGAGGGAGAGCGCTTCCGGGTTGTAGGTGGTGCCCAGGCGCTCGTGCTTGCCTTTGCCGATGTCGTGGTAGGGAAGGAGATCCACTTCGTCGGGCTGGCGGTCTAGACTCGTGAGGAAGGTGGCGGTGGCGGCGAGGTTCGCCTCGGAAGCATTGACTTCCGCGATGAGGGGGATGCGGATCCAGTAGGGTTTCCCCAGGGAGGCGATTAGGCGCAGGTTCTCCAGGATCCTTTCGTTGGGGACGCCGGTGAAGCGCTGATGCGCAGCGGAGTCCATCACTTTGAGGTCCACCAGGAACAGGTCGCAGGCGTCGGCGACGGAGCGGACGATGTCCGGCGCTGCGAAGAGCGTCGTGTCCACGGCGCGGTGGAAGCCCCGGTGGCCCAGTTCGGCCAACAGTTCCAGTGTGTAGTCGGGGTGCAGGAGCGGTTCTCCACCGCTCAAGGTGACGCCTCCGCCGCTGTCCGTCATCACGCCGCGCTCCTTTTCGACCTCGGCCATCAGTTCTTCCAAGGGCCATTCGCGGCCGCAGATTTCCATCGCCAGGGCAGGGCAGGCGTCGGCGCAGGCGCCGCATACGCGGCAGGGCCGCCCGGTGGAGCGGATGCCCTCCGGGGTGAGCTTCAGCGCCCCCTCCGGGCAGGCCTCCACGCAGGAGGCGCAGCCGATGCACTTGGCACGCTTGTACAGTCGCTGCGGACCGGACGCCCAGCTTTCGGGATTGTGGCACCAGACACAGCGGAGCGGGCACCCTTTCAGGAAGAGGGTGGTCCGGATGCCGGGACCGTCGTGGAGGGCGTAACGCTTGAGGTCGAACAGGAGTGCCATAGCGCGAATTTACTGTTTTTTGCGTATCTTTGAAAGACAAGCGACTTGGATTATGCGTAGATTCTTCAAGAGGGGCTGCCTGTTGGCAGCATTGTTATCGGCCCCCGTGCTATACGCCCAGCGGACGATCACCCTGGACGATTTCCTGAACGGAGAGCGCGTCAGCGGCGTGGCACTGTCGCCCAAGGGCGGCTATGTGCTGGAACACTTCACCGTCACGGAGGGGCCCAAGACCACCGGGCACAGCATCGTAAAGCGGCTCTCGGACGGGGCGCAGGTGGCGCGGTACGATTCGGTTCGCGTGGCGTGGATGCCCCGGACGGAGGCGCTCCTGCTGCACCGCGGCGATTCCCTCGTGCGCATCGACCCGGTCACGGACGCGCGCACCGTCCTCGCCCGGAACCTGCCGGCGCGCAGCCGCATCACGATGGCTCCGACGGAGGATTATCTCATCCTCGCCCGTACGAAGGAAGGCCTTAAGGAGGATCCCGACATTGTCCGTATCCTGGAGCCGGACGACCGGCAGCCGGGCTGGCGCGACCGCACCTATCTCGTGAAATGGGACCTGGCCACGGGGGACACCCTCGTGCTGGCCAAGAGCCGCTATTCCAACCACCTGGACGACATTTCCGCCGATGGACGGAAGCTCCTCATTTCCAGCCCCCGTTCGCGCCTGGAGAAGCGTCCCACCACCGTGGAGGCCGTCCTCGTCATGGACGCGGTGACCGGCCAGGCCGATACACTCCTGCGTGACGCCCCCTTCCTGGAGTCCAAGTGCTTCTCGCCCGACGGAAAGCAGCTCCTGGTGCGCGCCTCGCCCGAGGCCTTCGACCGCATCGGCGAGCATATCAAGCCCGGGCAGACTTCCAGCATGATCTTCCAGGTCCTGTACAAGGTGGATGTCGCGACGGGAAAGGTCACCCCGCTCACGGACCGCATCCCCCAGTCAGTCCACGAGTTCCAGTGGTCCAAGGACGACGGCCAGGTCTATTTCATGGCCGAAGACCGGGATTACCAGGCGCTGTTCAAGCTCAATCCCAAGACGGCGAAAGTGGAGAAACTGGCCATGAAGGAGGAGATGGTCACCGGCTTCGACGTGAAAGCCGGCAAGGTCGCCTATGTGGGCGAAGGCGTCTCCAACTCCATGCGCTGCTGGCTGCTGGAAAAGGGCCGCAGCATCCTGCTGGAGGACTCTTCGGCAAAACTCCTGGAAGGAATCGAACTGGGTGAGGTCCACGACTGGAATTACACCCACAGCCGCGGCGAGACCATCTACGGCCGCTACTACCTTCCGCCGCACTTCGACCCGGCGAAGAAGTATCCGATGATCGTCAACTACTACGGCGGCTGCTCCCCGACGGGACGCAACTTCGAGAGCCGCTATCCGCACCACCTGTATGCCGCCCGCGGCTATGTGGTGTACATCGTCCAGCCCTCCGGCGCCACCGGCTTCGGGCAGGAATTCGCCGCCCGCCACGTCAACACCTGGGGCGAGGGCGGCGCCGAGGACATCATCGAAGGCGTGGAGAAGTTTTGCGAGGCCCATCCGTTCGTGGACAAGGGCCGCATCGGCTGCATCGGTGCCTCCTTCGGGGGCTTCATGTCGCAGTACCTCGTGATGAAGACCGACCTCTTCGCCGCCGCCATCAGCCACGCCGGCATCTCCGACATCACCAGCTACTGGGGCGAGGGCTACTGGGGCTACTCCTACTGCGAAGTCTCCACGGCGAACAATTACCCGTGGAATGCGCAGGAGATGATCTTCCGCCAGAGTCCCCTGTTCAATGCCGAGAAAGTCAATACCCCCATCCTCTTCCTCCACGGTATGGCCGACACGAACGTCCCCGTGGGCGAGAGCATCCAGATGTTCACGGCCCTGAAGCTCCTCGGAAAAGAAACGGCCCTGGTCCTCGTGAAGGACCAGGACCATCATATCCTGGAATACGCCAAGCGCCAGAAATGGCAGAAGACCATCTTCGCCTGGTTCGCCAAATACCTCAAGGATGACCCGTCCCTCTGGGACGAGCTGTATCCACCGGTAGAACTCTAATCCTTGTTCACCGCTTCGACCAGCTTCCTCCCGAGTTCCAGGAACGCGAGGGAGTCGGGCCGGGTGCCCAGGGCGACGGGTTCGCCGTTGTCGCCGGCTTCGCGGATGGACTGCACGA
>CAMNGM010000019.1 GCA_946538425.1 uncultured Bacteroidales bacterium
AATACGGCATCCTCGTGATCCTGCTGGTGTTCATCGCCGGCCTGGCGGTGGAACTGGTCGGGAAGAAGAACATCGACCTGGTCCAGTACCTGGTGATCGGCCTTTCCCTCGTGCTCTTCTATGCCCTGGTGCTGTCCTTCTCCGAATTCATGCGCTTCCCGGTGGCCTACGGCCTGGCGGCCCTGATGACGGTCGCCTCCCTCTTCGGCTACTTCCGGGGCATCCTGCGCGACAAGACGGCGTACCTGTTGACCGCCCTCGTCGCCGTGGCCTATCTGCTCAGCTACATCCTGCTCCAGATGCAGACCTACGCCCTCCTGGCCGGTACGCTCCTGCTGTTCGTCCTGCTCGTTGGCATCATGTACCTCACGACGAACCTGAACAAGCGAGCGACAGAGTAAAGGATTGTGAATCGGCCGAAAAATAACTATCTTTCGGCTATGAAACGGATTCTCATCGCCCTGCTGCTCGCCGTCGCGGCCGTTCCGGCCGCCGCCCGCGAGCGGGTTCCGGCCGCCGACAGCCGCGTAACCTTTGTCGGACGCACCCTGGTATCGGAAACCGGCGCCGTCTCCTTCGACTGGAGCGCCGTCACCGCCCGTATCGCTTTCACCGGCGGCTACCTGGCCCTGGAGGCCGGGGACACGGGGAAGGATTATTTCAATGTCTGGATCGACCGGGAGCCGTCCGCGGAGCCGGACAAGATTGTGGTTATCGACCGGGACACCACCGTCGTCCTGTTCCGGCAGAAGGAACGCAAGCCGCAGCCGCACCGGATCGTCATCCAGAAGCGGACGGAGGCCGAGCAGGGCCGGGCGACGTTCCGGGCCTTCGAGGCCGAGGGGACCTTCCTCCAGGCCGACGGGCTCCGCGACCGCCTCATCGAGTTCGTCGGCGACTCCTACACCTGCGGCTACGGCAGCGAGAACAGCGTCCGCGAGGACCCGTTCCGTCCCGCCGACGAGGACCCGTCCAAGACCTACGCCGACATCCTGGGCCGCTACTTCGGGGCCGATGTCCTGCACATCTCCCATTCCGGCCAGGGCATCGACCGGAACTACAACGACGCCGGTCGCGGCTGGCACATGCCGCAGCGGTATCTCCAGACCTTCGACACGGCGAAGGAACCTGCTTGGACCTTCGCGGGCCCCAAGCCTTCCATTACCGTTATCTATTTGGGAACCAATGACTTTTCCACAGGCCGCCAGCCGGGATTCCCGGAGTTCAAGGCCGGCTACATCCGGCTGCTGCAAGCCGTCAAGGCCCATTATGGAGAAGCCCATCCCATCCTGTGCGTCGCCCCGAAGCACAGCCCGGACCACCACGACTACATCCGCCGCGTCGTGGAATCCTGCGGGCTGCCGAACGTCTTCTACGCCGGCCTGCCCGCCCAGGTCCACAATGAAGAGGCCGACCTCGGCGCCTCCTGGCATCCGAATTACAGCGGCCACCTGAAGAAAGCCTATTCCCTTATCCCCGTCGTCTCCACCATCACCGGCTGGCCGATGGAGAGCAAACCCGTCGAATGATGAAACGTTTCCTCCCGCTTTTGCTGCTCGCGACGGCCTGTACCGGCATCCAGCAGCACGAACTCGTCCTGCATTACGACCGTCCGGCCTCCTTCTTCGAGGAAGCCCTTCCTGTGGGCAACGGCCGCCTGGGCGCGATGGTGTACGGCGATCCCGTCCACGAGCATCTTTCCCTGAATGACATCACCCTCTGGACCGGCGAGCCGGACAAGGGGACGGCGCATCCCGACCTGGTGACCGTCGGCCTGACGGGTGACGGGGCGGAGGCCTTGAAAGCCGTCCGCGAGGCCCTGGACAACGAGGATTACGCGGCGGCCGAACGGCTCCAGAGGGGCCTGCAGGGGCACTTCAGCGAGAGTTATATGCCGCTTGGGACGCTCCGGATCGACTATGACACCTGCGCCGTGTCGGCCTACGAGCGGAAGCTGGACCTGTCCCGCGCCGTGGCTACGACTTCGTACCTGCGGGACGGCGCCCTGTTCCGGAGCGAGGTCTTCGCCTCGGCGCCGGACTCGGTGATCGTGGTCCATATCGTCTCGGAAGCGCCCGTGAGTGCCCGGGTTTCCCTGGACACGCCTCTGCCACACGAGCTGACGGCCTCGGAAGAAGGCCTGGCCGTGGACGGCTACGCCGCCTGGCACACCTATCCTAACTATTTCTACTACAAACAGATAAGCCCGGAGAAATACTGGTATGATCCCGCGCGCGGCATCCATTTCCGCACGCGGGTGTATGCCGAGGTTTCCGGCGGAAGCGTTTCCGCGGCCGACGGCGCCCTCCTGCTGGATGGCGTTCGGGATGCGACGCTGTATGTGGTCAACGCCACGAGTTTCAACGGGTTTGACAAGGATCCGGTGAAGGAAGGAAAGCCGTACAAGGCCCTGGCCGATGCAAACCTCAAGCGCGCCCGCGAGGCCGGTTTCGCCCGCCTGCAGGCCCGCCACGAGGCCGATTACAAGGGCTATTTCGACCGCGTGTCCATCGACCTGGGTGCGACGCCGGACTCCGTCCGCGTCCTGCCCACCGATGTCCAGTTGAGGCGCTACACGGATCTGGGGGAGGCAAATCCCGAGCTGGAAGCGCTCTACTACCAGTTCGGCCGGTACCTGCTCATCGCTTCTTCCCGGACGGAAGGCGTCCCGGCAAACCTGCAGGGCCTCTGGAACGAGAGCATGGATCCGCCGTGGAGCTGCAACTACACGATCAACATCAACCTGGAGGAGAACTATTGGCCTGCGGAGGCCGCCGGTCTGGGCGATATGCACAACGTCCTGCGGGCTTTTGTCCATAACCTGAGCAAGAACGGCGCCCCCGTCGCGAGCCGCCTTTACGGCGCCACGCGCGGCTGGAACGCCGGCCATAACTCCGACATCTGGGCGATGGCGACGCCCGTGGGCCTGGGCACCGGCGACCCGGCCTGGGCGAACTGGACGATGGGTGGCGCCTGGCTGTCCACCCACCTCTGGGAGCACTACCTTTACACCCGCGACCGGGCCGCGCTGGAAGCGGATTATCCCGTCCTGAAGGGCGCGGCGGAGTTCTGCATGGACTGGCTCGTGGAAAAGAACGGCGAACTCGTCACCTCGCCCGGCACTTCGCCGGAGAACATCTACATCACGCCGGACGGTTTCCGGGGCGCCACGCTGTACGGCGCCACGGCGGACCTCGCCATCATCCGCGAGTGCCTCACGGATGCCGTGGCCGCCGCCCGCGCGCTCGCCACGGACGACGACTTCGTCGCCGAAGCCTCCGCCGTGCTCGCCCGCCTGCGCCCTTACCAGGTCGGCGCGGCCGGAAACCTGCAGGAATGGTACTACGACTGGCGCGACTGGGAGCCCCAGCACCGCCATCAGTCGCACCTCATCGGCGCGTATCCCGGTCACCAGTATGTGACCGGCCCTATCGCCGACGCTGCGCTGAAAACACTGGAAATCAAAGGATTTGAAACCACAGGCTGGAGCTGCGGTTGGCGCGTGAACCTCTATGCCCGGCTGCGCGACGGCGAGAGCGCCTACAAGATGTACCGCCGCCTGCTCCGCTACGTGAGTCCCGACAACTTCCGGGGCCCGGACTACCGCAGTGGCGGCGGCACCTACCCGAACCTCTTTGATGCGCACTCGCCCTTCCAGATTGACGGGAACTTCGGCGGCTGCGCCGGCGTGATGGAAATGCTGCTCTACAGCGGCCCGGACGGCTCCCTCCAGCCGCTTCCGGCCTTACCTTCCGCCTGGCCCGCCGGCTCCATCAAGGGCCTCCGCACCCGCAAGGGCACAACGGTAGACCTTGTCTGGAAGGACGGCAAGGTGGTTTCGTTGAAAGAACGCTGATAGATTCGCCTCTACCCTCCGTACTCCGACGGCGGGACGCCGAACTGCTTCTTGAAGGAGGTGGAGAAGTGGGAGAGGGTGTTGAAGCCGGTCATATAGGCGATTTCGGACATGTTGTACTTGCCTTCCTTCAGAAGGTCCGCCGCCCGGTTGAGCTTGTAGCGTTTGAAGAACACGCTCGGGTTCTCGCCGGTCAGGCCTTTCACCTTGTAGTAGAACTTCGTGCGGGAGATCTTCATCATCTCGGTGATGCGGGTGATGTCCAGGTCCACGTTCGCGAGCTCCTTTTCCATCAGCTCGTACAGCTCCTTCATGAAGGCGGCGTCGCGCGGGGAGAGCGCCTCGGGCTCGATGTCCTCCGTCGTCGTGATGGAGCCGAGCTGCTTGTGGAGCTTCTTGCGGTTGTCCAGCAGGGACTTCACGAGGGCGAGCAGATAGGCGGGCTGGAAGGGCTTGGTGACATAGGCGTCGGCCCCTTCGCGCAGGCCCTGGACCTGGTTCTCCACGGCGACCTTGGCCGTGACCAGCACGACGGGGATGTGGCTCAGCTGGAGGTCCGCCTTGACGGCCTTGCATAGTTCGTAACCGCTCATTCCGGGCATCACGACGTCGGAGATCACCAGGTCGGGGATCTCGTCCTCCATCCCCTTCAGGGCGGAAGCGCCGTCATAGTACACGGACACGTTGTAGTACGGGCTCAGCAGCACCTTTACGTAATGGGCGATGTCGATGTCGTCGTCCACGACGGCAATCCGCTGGCGGTCGGCCTCGTCCGTCGCCGCGGCGGCAGCGTCGTCCGCGACCGGGGCGGGGATGTCATACACCGGCTTGATTTCCGTGCGCTCGTCCTCGGTGTAGGAGCTCTCGCTGACGGGGAGCGCGAGGCTGAAGATGGCGCCGCCTTCTTCGCGGTTCGCCGCCTTGATATAGCCGTGATGCAGGCCGGCCAGCACGCGGGCATAGAACAGGCCGATGCCGGAACCGTGCGTATCGCCCTGGTTGTTCGCTTGATAGAACCTTTCGAAGATCTTTTCCAGCTCCCCTTCCGGAATGCCGCGACCCGTGTCCGCCACCGTGATGAGGGCGTACTGGGTGTCGGTGTCGGCCTTCGTGAGCGGGAAGGCGGCGGCCGCTTCATCGTGCGGGATGACGTCGAAGGAGAGGGTGACGCGTCCGCCCGTGGGCGTGAACTTCATCGCGTTGGACAGGAGGTTCATCACGATCTTCTGCACCTTGTCCACATCGGCCCACATCGGGAAGGAGTCCTCGAGGCCGTGGGTCTGGAACTCGATGCCCTTGGCGCCGGCGTTGAACTTGAACAGCTCCGCGATGCCCTTGAGCGGGGCGACGATGTCGCCCTGCGCGGCCCGGAGCTGGAGTTTCTTGTCGCCGATGCGGTTGAAATCCAGGAGCTGGTTCACCAGCGAGAGCATCCAGGTGGCGTTGCGCTGGATGATGCCCACCAGCTGGCGGTCCTGGCCTTTCACACCGTCCGACTCCGCCAGCTGGGAGACCGGCCCCGCGATCATCGTGAGCGGGGTGCGGAACTCGTGCGCCACGTTGGAGAAATAGTTCATCTGGATCTTCGCCAGCCGCTTCTCCTGCTCCTTTTCCTTCTCCACGCGTTCGCGCTCGCGGCGCGCCTCGTGGATGCGCCGGGCCGCCTCCTTCCGGACGCGGCGGATCCGTCGCGTCAGCTGAAAGATGGCCGCCAGCACCACGAAACCGGCCAGGATGAACAGCAGGATGGCCCACCAGGTTCCGTACCAGGGCGGCAGCACTTTCACGTTCAGCGCTTTCTCCGTCTCGACGATGCTCTGGTTGTTGTTGGTGATCCGGACGCGGAACCGGTAATGGCCGGCCGGCAGGTTCGCATAGTAGGCGTCGTGGTCATTGCCGGCATCGACCCAGTCCCGGTCGAAGCCTTCCATCATATAGAAGTAATGTGTCCGCTCCTGCCCGCTGAAATCAAGGGCCACGAAGGAGATGCTGAAGGCGTTCTGGTCGTCGCAGATGACAATGTCCGGGTCGTCGCGGAGTTCCCGCTCGATGGCGGCGCCTTTGCCGGGCTCCACCAGGACGTTGTGGATCTTCAAGTCCTCGAAAACCAGCGGGACGGAGCGTTTCTGGGGCACGTCCAGCGGGTTGAACCAGGTGAGCCCGTGGGTGCCGCCGAACACGAGCGTGCCGTCCGGCAGAACGCAGGAGGCCCTTTCGGAGAACTGGTTTCCGCCGATGCCGTCCTCCTCGAAGTAGTTGACGAACCGTCCCACGGTCCGATCGAACTTGCCGAGTCCGTTCATCGTGGACACCCAGATGTTGCCCTGGCGGTCCTCCTCGATGGAGCAGATGTCCAGGCAGGGAACCCCGTCCACCGGCGCGGTGACGGCCCCTCGCTTGGAGTGCCGGAGCAGGCCGTTTGCCGTGGTCCCGGCCCAGAACTCCCCGGCGCTGTCTTTCAGCAGGCAGGTGGCCCGGAGCGCGGAATGGCGGGCGCAGGCCGCCTTTTCCTCGTCGCTCATCTCCAACTCCGTCACCTCGTCCGTGAACGGGTTGACGCTGACCAGCATCCGGTTGAGACCGGCGACCACGATTCCGCTCTCCACCGTCGTTTCCAAGTCGGTGACAAAGGGCGTTTCGGAATCGTTCCAGACGGTGATGTACGCCGATTCCCGGGTGGCCTTGTCGTACCGGGTCAGGTTGGCGCTCATGCCGCCGATCCAGATACGGCCCTGCCCATCCTCCGTGATGGCACTGACATTCGGCACGAAAAGATTGTCCAGGACCTGGAAGCGGCCTCCTTCATAACGGCACCGGACCACCCAGTACTTCTCCTGGAACAGCAGCCACAGGTCGCCGCCGGAGTCGCAGAACACCTTCGAGCAGCGGTTGTAGCCCACGCTGGTGTTCGGAATCAGGGAAGAGATGTCCACGCTCCGGAGGTCTTTCCGGCGCAGGTCGTACACCCACAGGCCGTCGCGGAGGGTGGCGATCCAAAGCCGCTGCTCCTGGTCCAGGCACAGGGACGTGACGGTCTTCCGGTTGAAGGTTGAGGTTAGGAACTTGTTGCTGTTGAATTGGTTCCTGTACTGGTAAGAAACGGTGTATCCCTGGTCCGAAGTCCCGAACCACAGGTTGTGCCCGCTATCCCTGAAAATGGTGCGGATCTCGGTGCCGGGCAGTTCGAAAGGGAAGCCGGAGTCATCCTGGAAAAGGACGCGCTCCGTTGTCCGGTAATAGTGGAACATCCCCTTGCCGATGACGTTCAGCAGGATGGAACGGTCGTCAACATTGTAGATGATGTCCACGTCGCCCTGCATCAGCCGGGACTCGTTCCGGATGGCCTCGGGCAGTTCCTTCCAGGTGCGGGTCCGGGTGTCGAAGATGCTCATCCGGCCCATCCCGGACATCCAGAGCTCCCCGTTCCCGGTGTTGCACAGGTGATAGGTCATATGGGGGGTGGGGTAGGAGGCGGCGAGGGAGAAATCGTCCGTGTCGTAGCAGTTCAGGACACTGCCGTTCCCGGATATGACCCACAGCAGGTTGCCGTCCTGGACGGAATAGGGGTAGGCGAAAGCGTTAAAGTCGCGGATGACCGGCCTGAACCGGTCTTCTTCCGCATCGTACTGGAAGAGGACGGTGGAATTGCTCATCAGCAGTTTCCCGTCCCGGGTCTCCCAGATCCGGTTGGCGTTCGGCCGGCCGGGGGCGGGCACGTACCGGAACCGGCCTTCGGGCGTCAGGCGGGCGACTCCGCCGTTCGTCGCGGCCCAGATGGTTCCGTTCGAACTGCGGAAAACATCGTTCACCTGGTTGTCAGGAAGGCCCAGCGTATCGTCCGCGCTGAAATATTGGTGATACTCGTGGACGCTGAATCGGTTGAGTCCGCGGGAAGTGGCGATCCAGATATGCCCGTCGGCATCCTCGGCGAAGGCGTTCACCCGCTGGTTGGAGAGGCGGTCGGCGACGACGATGGTCCCGGACGGGTCCGGGACGGGCGGCGTACCGTGTCCGCAGCCCGCGAGCGCAGCCAGCAGGGTGAAAAAGGTCAGAAACTTATATTTCATAGGGTTCGATTCGGTTAGTTTTTGTAAAGATACGCATTTTTGAACAAATAGAAAGAAGTTTGAACAAATGCGCGGGTACGAAGTACGGATACGAAAACTATTGAAAAGCACAAAAAAGGATTGTGAAGGTTATTGCGGAACTTTGCAAAGGAAGAAAACCGTTTGATATGACACTGAAACACCACCTCGCTTTTCTGCTCGCCGCGACGCTCGCCGTCTCCTGCGGACAGCCGTCCCGGAGGAATGTTGTCGAACGGGTCGGCAGCCTGGAGACTTCTGCCAGGCAGACGACCGTCAAGACGGTGTCCGGTCCCGTGGCCGGCTATGTCGACGACGGGGTTTTCATCTACAAGGGCATCCCCTATGCCAAGGCGGAGCGTTTCGCCCCGGCCGTCGATCCCGACCCGTGGACGGACGTCCGTCCCAGCCGGGCTTACGGCCCCACGGCCCCGGCTCCGGCCCGTGCTGGCTGGTGGTCCGACGACCAGGCTTTCACGATGCACTGGGACGACGGTTTCCACGACGAGGACTGCCTCCGCGTGAATGTCTGGACCGGCGGTATCAACGACGGCAAGAAGCGTCCGGTGATGGTCTGGCTCCACGGCGGCGGTTTCCGCGAGGGGTCCGGCCAGGAACTCATCTGCTATGACGGCACGAACCTGGCCCGCGACCATGGCGTGGTGGTGGTCTCCCTGAACCATCGGCTCAATGTCCTCGGTTTCCTGGACCTGTCCGCCTTCGGCGCCAAGTACGCGCACAGCGGCAACCTCGGGATGATGGACATCGTCAAGGCCCTGGAATGGGTCCGCGACAACATCGCGAACTTCGGCGGGGATCCCGCGAACGTGACCATCTTCGGCCAGAGCGGCGGCGGTGGCAAGGTGTCCACCCTGATGGCGATGCCCTCCGCGAAGGGTCTGTTCTCCAAAGCCATCGTCGAGAGCGGTTCCATCACCAACCTCCTTTCTCCCAAGTATTCCCGCCGGATCGGCGCGGCCACGGTCGCGAACCTGGGCCTGACCCCGGCTCGGATCGAGGAAATCGCCGACATCCCTTACGACCGGCTGCTCGCCGCCTATGATGCGGCCATGAAGACGGTCGCCGAAGAGGCCCGCGAGGACGGCGCCTTCCCGGCCAATTTCCTGGACGCCATCCTGTTCGGCCAGGTCCCCGTGGTGGACGGCGAGATCATTCCCGCCCAGCCTGGCACGTCCGATGCCCTGGCCCTGTCGAAGGAAGTCCCCGTCATCATCGGCACGGTCTTCAACGAGTTCACCCGGGATCAGGAAGATCCCATTTTCAAGCCCCTGGCGCTCAAGCAGGCGCAGGATCGCGCGTCCGCGGGTTGCGCGCCCGTGTATATGTATCAGTTCACGTGGGAGTCGCCCGTCCTGGACGGCGCCCTGGGCAGCACCCACTGCCTCGAGATCCCCTTCGTCTTCGACAACGTCCTCTTGCATCGCACTTTCACGGGTGGGGGAGACGACGCCGTCGAGCTCGGCCACCGCGTGAGCCGCGCCTGGACGAACTTTGCGAAGACGGGCGTCCCGTCCGCCGAAGGGCTCCCGGAGTGGGAAGCTTATCCCAAGACATTGATTATCAATGTAAAATCCGAACTTAAATAATGAATAGACGTATCATTCTGTTTGTGGCTGCGATAGGAATGGTTTCCTGCGGCACCAGCCAGACCAAGGACAACGATCCCTGGGGCGAAATCGACCCCGGCCAGGTGGAAGCGCAGTCGGTGGCGATGGACCGTTCCGTGCACAGCCAGGCCATGAACCGGGACATGACGTATTCCGTCTGGCTTCCCAACGGCTATGACGAGAAGAAGACCTATCCTTTCCTGTACCTGCTGCATGGGTATGAGGACAACAACCAGAACGCCACCCATAACCGCTGCTGGCTGGACAAGGGGAACGCCGCCTACCTCGCCGACCAGTACCAGAAGAGCGGGGGAGTCCCCATGGTGATCATCATGCCCAACGGCCTGGACAAGTTCTATATCTGGGACGGCTACGAGGATTATTTCGAGAAAGAGCTCATGGCCCAGGTCGAGGCCGATTTTCACTGCAACGGCAAGCGGGCCATCGCCGGCCTGTCGATGGGCGGCTTCGGCACGCTGTGGCATGCCACCAAGTTTCCGCAGAAGTTCACGTACGCCTACGCGATGAGTCCGGCCGCCTCCATGATGGGTATGGATCCGAAGAACAATATCTCCGCCGCGGCCGACAAGTCAGTCTTCCCGGCGTTCACCATCGAGGTGGGCACGTCGGACTTCACGGTCAACAACGCCGATTCCAAGAAGCTGTATGACCATATGGTCAAGAACGGCATCACCTGCGACTGGATCGAGCGGGACGGCACCCACGACTGGGCGTTCTGGAAGGGCTGCCTGCCCAAGACGCTCCAGAAAGTCGGAAAATCATTCTAAACAAACCAATAAACCATTTTAAACACAAAACCCATGAAACGTATCCTTTCCTCCATCACCCTCTGCCTGGCCCTTGCCGGCACGATGAACGCGCAGGAACTGGCCAACTTCAATTTCGGAGGCCGCCAGCGTCCCGTGATCTCCCCGGAGATCCAGAACGACAGCGTCACCTTCCGCCTGAAGGCCGACTACGCCACCGTCGTCAAGCTCAGCGGCTCCTGGATGCCGAATCCCTACGGCGGCACCATCGACATGTTCCGCGGCCCCGGCAACGTCTGGGAAGTGAAGATTCCGCTCCCGGAGCCGGAAATCTACACCTACAACTTTGTCGTGGACGGCGTGGCGGTGAACGACCCGCAGAACGTGTACGTCCAGCGGGACGGCACCCGTTTCCTCCCGATGCTCATCGTCCCCGGCGAGCGCACCGAGAACTACAACGAGGCCACCCGGCACGGCACCGTGAGCCATCCCTGGTATCACAGCAACGTCCTCGGCATGGACCGCCGTCTGACGGTGTACACCCCGTACGGCTACGAGAACAACCCTAAAAAGAAGTATCCGGTCCTTTACCTCCTGCACGGTGCCGGTGGTGACGAGGAAGCCTGGATCTCCATGGGCCGTACCGCCCAGATCCTGGACAACCTCATCGAGAAGGGCCTGGCCGAGCCGATGATCGTCGTGATGCCGAACGGCAACGCCAACCAGGCGGCCGCCCGCACCCTCGGCATCCCCGAGAAGCCGATGCAGATGCGCTGGGACCGCGAGGCCCTCGCCCAGATGCCTGAGGCCGAGCGCAACAAGCTCATGAACGGCTACGTGATCAGCCTCTGCGAGGAGATCGTCCCGTTCATCGAGAAGAACTTCCGCGCCATCGCGAAGCCGGCTTCCCGCGCGATCGCCGGTCTCTCCATGGGCGGCGGCCACACCATCACCGCCTCCAACCTGTATCCGGAGATGTTCGACTACATCTGCCCCCTGTCCGCCGCCGGTTCCGCCACGCCCGAGCAGGTCGCGACCCTCAAGAAGGCCGGCGTGAAGCTCTACTTCCTCGCCTGCGGCAACACCGATTTCCTCTTCGAGGGCTCCAAGACCCTGGACAAGACCCTCACCGAGCAGGGCCTCGACCACGAGTTCTTCGTCTCCGAGGGCGGTCACGTCTGGGCCAACTGGCGCCTGTACCTGAACACCTTCGCCCAGAAGCTCTTCAAGTAGCAACTACCAACTAACCATTAACCCATATGAGACAAACCAACCTGCTCAAGCGGGCAATGTCCGTGGCTCTGGGATTCGTTCTCGGCGTCTCGGCGTTGCTGGCTCAGAACATCACGGTGACCGGTACGGTCACGGATGCGATGAAGGAGCCGATCATCGGCGCCTCCATCCTGCAGCAGGGAACCACCAACGGTACGGCTACCGACATCGACGGTAACTTTACCCTCTCGGTCCCTGCAGACGCTATCCTTGAGATTTCGTCCATCGGTTTCGAAACCCGCGTGCTGAAAGCGACGGCGAAGATGGATGTTATCCTGGTGGAAGACTCCGAAATGCTGAACGAAACCGTCGTCGTCGGTTACGGCGTCCAGAAGAGGGAGTCCCTCACCGGCGCCATCACGCAGATCCGTTCCGAGGACATCGCCGCCACCAAGACGGCCGACGGCGTCGCCGCCCTGCAGGGCAAGATCCCGGGCCTGCTGATCACCCAGAACAGCGGCAAGCCCGGCGCCTTTGCCTCTGAGATCAACCTCCGCGGCTTCGGTACCCCGATGGTCGTCGTGGACGGTGTCGTCCGCAGCACCACCCGCACCCGTAAGTCCACCACCTACAACACGAACCCGAACGCCCTGGAGTCCTACACGGACCTCTCCGTCCTCCAGGAGCTGAATCCGGACGACATCGAGAGCATTTCCGTGCTGAAGGACGCTTCCGCGACCATCTACGGCCTCGGCGCCCAGAACGGTGTCATCCTCATCACCACCAAGAAAGGCCAGGTGAAGAAGCCGTCCGTGAATTTCTCCACGAACGTGAGCTTTGCCGTTCCGGTCGTTCCCCGTCAGGTGGAAAGTTGGACTTCGTTCATGAAATGGGAGAACGCCATGTCCGACGTGGGCAAGATGGGCCAGCGTTGGCGTCCCGAGCAGATCGCCGCGTATGAGAGTGGCGCCGAGACTTGGACGAATGCCATCACCGGCAAGGTGAGTGATGTCGTCTACACCGACTGGTACAACGAGGTCTACCGCAAGTTCGCCGTGAACAAGCAGTACAACATCTCCGTCATGGGCGGTGACGAAAAGGTGAACTATTACTTCGGCGGCAGCTACGCCGATGATAATCCTATCCTGAAAGGCAATGCCTACGGCTATCACCGCTACAACTTCAACGGCAACATCTCCGTCCGCCTCCTCCCGGAACTGACGATGCGGTATACCACCAACTTCCGCCAGAGTTCCAACTTGGGCATGGGTGACTTCGACATGGACTGGAACATCTTTTTCTACATCTATCAGTCCAACCCGACCGTGGGCGTCCATCCCAAGAACAACCCCGCCCATTACACGGATGTGGAGGAGCACTGCAACCCGGTCGCCCTCCTCGACACCGACTTCTCCGGTTTCACCAAGACCGACCGCAAGGACTTCAGCAACACGCTGGATTTCACCTATGAGGCTCCGTTCCTGAAGGGGCTCAAGTTCCAGGCCACCGGCGCCTATGACTTCGGACGCAGCAAGCAGCGCACCCTCGTGAAGAAGGGTAAGCTCTACGATTACTACGAGGACACCACCTCCGATACCATGGAAACCCGCCAGGAGACCGAGTACGCCGAGATGTGGAACGACAACGCCCGCATCTACGGCCGTGTCCAGGGCCTCTACGACCGCCAGTTCGGCCGCCACAACGTGTCCGCCATGCTGGGCGCCGAGCTCACCAGCATCACCAACGCCATGGTGGGCGCTTCCCGCTACTATGGCCCGGACGCTTCCCAGTATCTCTATACCCACGACGTCATCAACCAGGGTCTCGATTCCCGTGACGACAACCAGGGTACTCGCAGTTCCACCCGCACCGCCGGCTACATCGGCCGTCTCAACTACAACTACATGGGTAAGTACCTTTTGGAACTTATGGGCCGCTATGACGGTAACTACCAGTTCCAGCGGGGTCATCGGTGGGGTGTGTTCCCGTCCTATTCCGTGGGTTGGAGAGTCTCCGAGGAGAAGTTCTTCAAAAACCTGTTCCCGGCTGTCAACAACCTGAAGTTCCGCTGGTCTGACGGTTACACCGGTTCCGTCCAGGGCAGCCCTTATGCCTATGTCAACGGTTACCGTGAGAGCGGTTCCTGGGTGTTCTCCGACGGAAAGACCACGACCGGTTATGCCAACAACCAGGTGGCCAACACCATCCTCACCTGGGCCAAGGTCCGGATGATGGACTTCGGTGTGGACTGGGAGATCTGGCAGGGCAAGTTTGGCGGTACCTTCGACTGGTTCAAGCGCCAGATGATCGGTACAGCCGGCCAGCGCGATGTCTCCCTTCCTGACTTCTACGCGGTTTCCCTCCCTTCCGAAAACCTGAACCGTAGCGAGAATGTCGGTCTGGAGCTTTCCCTGTACCATCGGAACAGCATCGGTAACTTCTCTTACCGCATCCAGGGTACGGCGACCTTCTCCCGCTATCGTTCCACCTATGTCGAGAGTGAAAAGACCCGCGTCTACAGCTCCCAGATGGCTTACTGGAAGGGTTGCAGCCTGAACCGCTGGGGCGGTTACATGGGCGGCAACACCTACCACTGGACAGGCGATCGCTTCGGTTCCATCGACGAGGCCAGTTCCAGCCAGATTCTCTATTCCGCCCTGACTTCCAACGAAGGCAACCGCGCTCTCATCGTGGGCCAGTACAAGCTTGTGGACCGCAATGGCAACGGATATATCGATTCTGACGATGTGTACTACACTTGGGGAGGCGGCAACCCGCCGCTCCAGTTCGGCCTTACCTTCAGCGGCAGCTACAAGAGCTTTGACTTCAGCCTCCTGTTCAACGGCGCCACGATGAAGTACAAGGGCTATGGCCTGAGCGCCTACGCCGGTTACGGTGTGCTGAACTACCTGCCTTCTCACTATACGGATTCCTATCATGTCGCCACTTACGGTTCCGATCCCTGGGATCCCGCCACGCAGTGGGTGGAAGGTTACTGGCCCGCCCTGGTCCGTCTGAATCAGGTCGGTTCCTACAGCAGCCCGACTTACGGCTCCAACCAGCCTTACAATTACGTGAACGCCACGTATCTGCGTCTGAAGACCATCGAACTCGGTTACCGCGTGAGCCCGAACTTCCTGCGCAAGGCCGGTATCAAGAGCGCCCGCGTGTTCTTCAACGGCGGCAACTTGCTCACCCTCTGCAACCCGCTCCTGAAGTATGTCGATCCTGAATCCAACGACTCCGGCCGCGCCGGCGGTGAATTCCAGATCAACAAGACCTACAGCATCGGTTTCAACCTCAACTTCTAATCCTGCATGACCATGAAAAAGATATTTGCATATATCCTGATTGCCGGACTTACTCTCGGAATCACCTCCTGCGACAAGTTTTTCGACAATATGGAGGGCGACCTGAGCAAGATTTCGGCCGACGACCTTCTCCATTCGGAGAACGGTTTGCTGGCCCTGCTTGCGAACCTGTATTCCAACCTGCCGAGCGTGGGTCTCAACGACAGCGACAAGAACCAGATGTTCGGTAACGGCGCCCGTGACGTCCCGTCCTATGGGAGCACCACCGCCGGTTTCTGGAACTACACCGCCGTCCGCGCCGTGAACAACTTTCTCGCCGCCGTCGAGGATTGCCGTGCGAACGGTGTCCTGGATGACGCTACGGCCGACAGATACAAAGGTGAAGGCCTCTTTATCCGTGCCTATTACTATTTCGGCAGCGTCCGCGTATACGGTGGCATTCCGATTGTGGAAGAGGCCCTCGACAAGTACTACGGCACCGAAGAGGAAGAAAAACTCTATGTTCCGCGTTCCACTGAGAAGGAATCCTGGGATTGGGTGATCGATCAGTTCGAGCAGGCCGCCCAGCTCCTCCCCGAGAAGCAGGGACAGGAGATGCGTGCCAACAAGTATTCCGCCTACGCCCTGGAAGCTCGCGCCGCTCTGTGGGCTGCTTCCGAGAGCAAATACTGGAAGCGTGCCGAGTTGAACCCCAACTGGGTCGCCGTCCAGAAGAAGCTTACTTACATGGATGCATCCTATGCCAATGAGTACTACAAAAAGGCCATCGATGCCGCCCAGAAGGTGATCGACACGGATCTCTATGATCTGTATGAGGCGAATCCGGGCAGCATCAGCGCCGCCATCTCGAATCTCGAAGAGCTCTTCCAGAACTATAAGACCATCGAGGGCCTGTTCGGCCGTTCCTACAAGACCGGCGACTCCGGCACCACGAACGGTACCGACAAATGGGTTCCCAACCAGTTTGCCTACGGTTACACCCTTACCGGCGCCGCCAACTACGCCGTTACCCTGAACCTCGCCGACGAGTACGACTATTACACCGACGAGACCAACCGTGGACGCAAGGACGGTAAGATCCAGACGCTCGTGAACGGCGATGAGAATGCTTATTTTTTGGATCCCGAAGTGGAGTTCACCGCTGACAAACTCTCCTCTTACAAGCGCTACAGTTCCGTTCAGGAGCCGTTCCTGATGAAGGACGCCCGTTTCCAGGCATGGGTCATCTATCCGGGTGCGACCTTCCGCGGAACGACCGTGTACATGCAGGGCGGAATGGTCCGTCCTGACGGCTCCGTGCATGTGTATCCCGAAGCCAAGTCCAACGGCGACGGCAACGACCCCGTGATGTTCAAGGGCGAAAACTACTACCCGTACGGTGGCCCCGGCATTGAGAATTCCGCTTTCATGGGCCTTACGACCGACAAGAACGCGAACAACCGCAATTCCTACTGCTTCACCCCGCGCAAGTACGTGGACCTTAAGTCCAACAACGACTATGTCCAGTCTCCGTACTATGACATCCGCTACGCCGAGGTCCTCCTGACTTATGCAGAGGCCGTGGCCGAAAGCGGCCAGGGCGACAAAACGCTCGCTGCCAAGTGCCTGAACGCGGTCCGTCACCGCGCCGGTTTCAAGGATGACGTGGCACTGACCGTGGACAACGTCCTCCACGAGTGGAAGGTGGAATTCCCCTTCGAGAACAAGTGGACCAACGTTCTCTACCGTCGCCGTGGTTTCTATAACCCCAACAACACCGAGAATCAGGAAGAGGGCTCGCTGGGCGTGAAACTCACGCTCATACCGATGGTGGACTTGTCCGGATCTTCCGCTCAGTACATCTTCCTCCGTTCCATCCCTGTTACCGCCACTTCCAAGTACTGGAGCTACAGTGGAACGCTTTCCTACAACGGTACCTACTACAGTGGTATTCCGAACTATGTGAACAACCACATCGAGGACAACAATAAATAATCGAGTGATGAAAAGAATAATCATATTATCCGCCCTTCTTGCCGCTGCCGTTTCCTGCAGCATGTTCGAACTGGACAGTTTCGAAGGGCCTAACGCGCAAGTGACGGGTCATCTGTTCGATATGGTTACCGGCGAGCAGGTCAGCATCGAGGCTGCTGCAAGCCAGGGCTTCGACTGGTCCACCTGGTCGATGGTGACTTCCGTCAACTACGGTTCCCTGGTCGTTGTAGAGACCGGCTATATCCCGCCGACCTGGGGTGGCAAGCCAGAGGACTATCCCGTCCGCGAGGCCGACCAGGACTGGATGGTCCGTTTTGACGGCTCTTACATGAACAAGCTTGTGTTTGCCGGTGACTACAAGTTCTCCTGCAAGAAACTTCCTGCCTATGAGCCGGAAGACGGCAAGAATACCTTCACGTTGAAGAAGGGCAAGAATGTCATGGATGTCGGTGTCCTTCCTTTCTGCCGCGTCAAGGATCCGAAGATCACCTACAACGCCGCCACCAAGAAAGTCGTCGCGACCTTCTACGTGGAGCTCGGTGATCCCAGTCGGGCCAACAAGATCTCCAATGTGGCTCTCTGCGGGAACACCCAGTTGTTCGTGGGCTGCAACAATATGAACCTTGCGAAGAACGACAAGGGGGCAAAGGCGACGAATGTCCAGCCCGGTGAACTCATCACCCTCGAGATCGACACCACCGCCCCTGAGAACGCCGACCTGTTCAAGTACAGCACCCAGGACCGCTATTTCCGGATAGCGGCTATGGCCGAAGGCAACGGGTACAATACGGCTTCCAACAAGTTCTACAATTTTTCTCCGATCTACAAGTTCAAGGCGGACTTCTCCGGCATCGAGGAAGTCCAGTGGGATGAACTGGAGTGGTAACGCCTAAAGACGATAGCGATTATGAAAAAGTTAATCAGTATCTTGCTCTTCGGGTTTGCCCTGGCGCTTTCCTGCACCAAGGAGAATATCCCGACGACGATCAATGAGATCGACGGCCTGTATACCGCGCCCGCCGGTGCCACGACGGTCCAGCTTGCCAGCGCCCAGTCCGACTGGGCCACCGACCGCCGTTACTTCAAACTGGATTTCGGCGCCCTGTCCACCACCTTGGTGGGCTATGACGCCCTGCTCGGTTCCGGCCAGTACGTCGTCGGCGCCGATCAGATCGGCAACGCCATCAATACGAAAGTGAACGGTCAGAGCGTCCGGGATGGTTTCGTTACTGTCAACGAAAAGGACGGCCAGTATCAGATTACCGCCACCGTCGATGGCCAGGTGTATTTCTGGACGGGCTCGCTGCCCTTCCAGGCCGACCCGGCCCCGCTCTCCCTGACGGTCCTCCAGCAGGCCCAGGCCAACAAGGACAACAAGCTCGTCACCATGCAGTTGGCGACCGAAGGAATCTCCCAGGAGTTCGACATGACCACCTACCAGAATGTATGGAAGGGCGAAGGCAAGTACCTGGCCCTCGACTTGTACAGCGAAGACGGCTACCTGCACGACGGCACCTACACGGCCAGCGCCGAAGGCGGAGTGGTCAACCCCGGCGAGTTCGGCAGGGGCTGGGATCCCGGCGACCTGTACAACATCGGCATGGTGTTCACCGACTGGGGAACCTGCTTGTGGACGGTGTCCGGCGGTGCAGCCACGGCTGAAAAGATTACCGAAGGTATTGTCAGTGTGACCAGCCGCGAAGAGAAGGTGGATGACAAGGATGTCACCATCTGGACCATCACCTGGGGTGCCGAGTATCCCGTGGAGGTTGTCTTTGAAGGCGCGATTCCGGCCCTCACCAAGCCGAAGAAACCTTCCGGCCCTGTTGCGATTGACTATACGTACACGATCGGCGATCCGATGGATTGCTCGACGCAGGCCGGTGAGGTAGTTGCCGGTGTCAAGAAGTATCCTTTCACCTTCGCCAACGCGAACGGTGAGGAAGTGGCCTATCTGGAATTCATCCTGGCGGAGGGTGCCGCGGACGTCGAGCCCGGCGACTATGTCTCCACCGAGTACGCCCACGAGGCGGGCCAGCTGGCCAATGGTTACTTCATGGACTTCGGCGAATGGGGCACGTTCTCCGGCGGTTCCTGGTATGTGAACGACGCCGGCGAGAAGGTCTTCATCGATCCGGGCGTGACGGTTTCCGTCGAGGCGGTCGGAACGGGCGCCTTCAAGTTCTCCAGCGACGGCTTCCTGTTCGCCGCTGCCGGCCCCAACTATGTGCCGGGCGGTGAAGACGTAGGAGATGCCGTCCCTGCCAAGGACGTGGTCACTGAGCAGGGTGCCGGTGTGGACAAGCACTCCATCACCATCGGCGAGGGCGACAATATCGTGGCCTACTTCGAACTGCTGACCGCTACCGGCGCTGATTTCGTCGGTTCCTTCGTGAGCACGGAATATGCCGCCGAGCCGGGCATGCTTTGCAATGGCTACAGTTTCCCGGATTGGGGAATCTTCGGTGGCTCCTATATTATGGTGGACGGCGCCCGTCAGGACGTGGCTCCCGGTGCAACCGTGGAAGTGACCAATGTGAGCGGAAGCGTTTACAAGTTTGTCTGCTCCACCGGGGAGACCTTTGTGGCGGATGTCACCAAGTAATCCCTGACCAAAACCTGAACCAATGAATCGGGCCGGCCATTACGGCCGGCCCCTTTTTATTCCGGGAATGTTTGTATATTTGTAAAGAATTGTCAATCATTTCTGTATGAGGCACATCCTTTCTTCCATTCTCTGCCTGGCTCTGGCAGGTGGCGCCGTTCTCCGGGCGCAGGAATATCCCTTCCAGGATACGAAACTGTCCGAGGACGAGCGGCTGGACAACGCCGTTTCCCTGATGACGGTCGACGAGAAGATCATGACCATCGTCGGACAGGGCGTTCCTCGTCTTGGCATCGCCGGTCCCGGCGCGACCGAGGCCATCCACGGCATCGTGCGCGGCGGCGACGCCGAGCTCCCGAACCTCGGGAACGCCGGCCAGTTCGGCAACTGGCCCGGCCGCCCGCAGCCGAAGTACCGCAACAGCACGGCCTTCCCGCAGGCTTACGGCGTGGGGGAGACCTGGGACCGGGAAATGGCCCATATCGTCGGCGATGTGATGTCCTATGAGGCCCGCTTCTATTCCAAGGACAATCCCTGGAAGTGCCTGGTTCTCTGGGCGCCGAATGCCGATCTCGCCCGCGACCCGCGCTGGGGCCGCACCGAGGAGAGTTTCGGCGAGGATCCCTATCTCGTGGGGGAGATGGTCGCCGCCGAGGTGAAGGGCATCCAGGGCGACGACCCCACCTACTGGCGGGGCGCGGCCCTGATGAAGCACTTCCTCGCGAACAGCAACGAGGACAATCGGTACAAGACGGACTCCCGTTTTGACGAGGAGCAGTTCCGCGACTACTATTCCTACGGCTTCTGGAAGGGCGCCAAGGCCGGCGCCATGTCCCTGATGACCGCCTACAACGCCTACAACGGCATCCCTTGCATCGCCGCGCCGTTCATCCAGGAGATCCTGATCGACGAGTGGGGCATGAAGGGCACCATCGTGGACGATGCCGGCGCCCTCCGGTTCATGTACATGCCGGAGATGCACGGTTATGCCGCCGATGTGAACGACGCCGTCAAAAAAGCCCTGGAGGCCGGTCTGAGCCGGTTCATCGACTCCAACTTCACGCAGGTGAAGGCTGCCTATGACGCCGGTTATCTCTCGGACGAGGTCATCAATGAACGCACGAAGGCCAATCTCCGGACCATGCTCCGCCTCGGCCTGATGGACGCGGAATGCCCGTATGACGCGCAGGAATTCGGTTCCGAGGAAGACATTCCCTGGGAACGTCAGGAGTTTAAGGACAAGGCCCGTTTGGTCACGCAGAAGTCTATCGTCCTTCTCAAGAACGAAGGTAATCTGCTTCCGCTGGACAAGTCCAAGGTCAAGAAAATCGCCGTGTTCGGCAACCGCGCCGAGCAAGTCCTCAAGGACTGGTACGGCGCCCTGCCGGCCTACCGCGTAAGCCCGCTCGACGGCATCAAGGCCAAGGTCGAAGGCACCGACGTGGAGGTGAAATTCCAGCGCTGGGATTCCGACGGTTCCGCCCAGGAACTGGCGAAATGGGCCGACGTATGCATCGTGTGCGTGGGCAACCATCCCGCCACGAGCCCGGACTGGGACCAGCAGAGCGTCCAGGCCCCCTGGGCCTACGGCACCGTGGCCGGTGACGGCCGCGAGGCCCTGGACCGCCGCAGCCTCCAGCTGGAGACCGAGGACCTCATCAAGGTCGTCTGGCAGGCGAACCACAACACCGTGGTCACGCTGATTTCCAGCTTCCCGTTCGCGATCAACTGGACCGCGGAGAATGTCCCCGCCATCGTCCATATGACCCAGTGCAGCCAGGAAACGGGCAACGCCCTGGCCGATGTCCTGTTCGGCGACTACAATCCCGCCGGCCGGCTCACCCAGACCTGGGTGAAGGACATCCTGGACCTCCCGAACCTGCTGGACTACGACATCCGCCACGGCCGTACCTATATGTACGCCAAGGCGAAGCCCATCTTCCCGTTCGGATACGGTCTCAGCTACACCACCTTCAAGTATTCGCACTTGAAAGTCAAGAAGGACGGCGACAACTATGTGGTTAAGTTCGACCTCAAGAATACCGGTTCCCGCGACGGCGAGGAAGTGGTCCAGCTGTATGCCAAATTCAAGAACGATGATGCTTCCAAGCGTCTCCGCGGCTTCGAGCGCGTATCTGTGAAGGCAGGGGAGACCGTTCCCGTGGAAATCGTGGTCCCGGCCGATGACCTGAAGCTCTGGGACAGCGAGAAGCACGCTTTCGCTTTCCGGAACAAACGTGCAAAACTCCTTGTCGGTGCCTCCTCGGAGGACATCCGGCTCAAGAAAAACATTAAACTGTAAACGATATGAAGAAAATCCTCATCGCGGCGGCCGCCCTCACGCTCGGCGTCACCGCTTTCGCGCAGCAGGCCCTCTTCGGGGGAGCCGGCGTAGAATCTCCCGTCATCAATGCCGACGGTACCGTCACCTTCCGTTACCAGGACCCCAAGGCGGTCCGGGTGGAGGTGACCGGTGATTTCCTCCCCACCCAGAAGATGGAGGTGGAATTCAACGGTCAGAAGATGTCCTATGACACTCCCGGCGTGGGCGTGCTCAAGGAAGGCAAGAACGGTGTCTGGGAGTACACCACCCCCTTCAAGGTGGCTCCTGAAATGTACACCTATACCTTCAACGTGGACGGCAAGTCGATGATCGACCCGAACAACGTGTTCGTCAACCGCGACATCGCCTCCCTGACCAGCGTCCTGCTCGTGCCCGAGGCGGGCGCCCGCAGTGACCTGTACGCCATTCACCGCGTCCCGCACGGCACCGTGTCCAAGGTGTGGTACCCGTCCGCCACCGCGGGCTTCGACCGCCGCCTGACGGTCTACACCCCGGCCGGTTACGAGAACAATCCCAAGACCAAATATCCCGTCCTGTACGTCCTCCACGGCATCGGCGGGGACGAGGACGCCTGGGTCACCCAGGGCCGCGCCACGCAGATCCTGGACAACCTCATCGCCCGCGGCGAAGCGAAGCCGATGATCGTCGTCTTTACCAACGGCAACATCTCCCAGGAGGCCGCCCCGCTCGAGAACTCGATGGGTTACGACCGTCCGACGATGTCCCTCCCGCAGACGATGGAAGGCACCTTCGAGACCTCCTTCCCGGAGGTGGTCAAGTTCATCGACAGCCACTACCGGACCATCGCGAAAAAGCAGGGCCGCGCCATCTGCGGCCTGTCGATGGGCGGTTTCCACACCCTGTATATCACGCTGAACAACCCGGACATGTTCAACTACTCCGGCATGTTCTCCGCCGCGATCGGCACCGGCTCCGAGCAGCAGGCCGCGCATAAGGAGATCTACGAGAACATCGACGGCAAGCTCGCGACCTACTTCGCGAAGAAGCCCGCTCTCCTGTGGATTGGCATCGGCAAGACGGACTTCCTCATCCAGGCCAACAACGAGTTCCGCGCGAAACTCGACGCGGCCGGCTATCCGTACAAGTACATGGAAACCGATGGCGGCCACATCTGGCGCAACTGGCGGATCTATCTTTCCGAGTTCGTGCCGCTGATTTTCAAGTAGATTCCTTCGCCCCTCCGGGGCTCGGA
>CAMNGM010000020.1 GCA_946538425.1 uncultured Bacteroidales bacterium
ACGAAGCCCTTGGCCATCGCCCCGAGGATGCCGCCGCCGGTGCAGTTGAGCATGATGTACTCGTCCTTGCCCACGGCGCCTTCCTCCACGGCTTTCGCCAGAGCGGTCACGGCGACGCAAGGCGCCGGCAGGAGGTCGTAGCCCTCCCGGTTGCGGAACTGGAGCAACCAGTTGACGATATCGTTGTTGGTGGCGGTGTAGAAATCGCCGCCGCTCGCTTTCAGGGTGTCGAACAGGCCTCCGGCGAGGCTGTACGGGGGCTTCCGGTTGGAAAGGACGCTGGCGAGGATGACTTCGGCCTGGTGCCGTCCCTTCTTGGGGTCCAGGTCCAAAAGCGCACGGGAGCCGGCCTTCCAGGAGTCGTACATCAGCGTGAACGGCTCGTTCTGGCCCACGTACACACGCATTTTGTTCTCCCCGAAGCGGCCGTCTTCGCCCAGGCGGCAGGCGTTCTCCCAGGCGGCGATGGCACCGGTGCCGGAGCCCACGGCCTGGAAATACGCGTCGGGGATGCGGCCCATCTTCTCCACACAGCTCAGCAGGGTGGTGCCCATGCCGTCGCGCCGGGCCACGTTCTTCGCCCCGCCTTCCAGCATATAGCGCGGGTCGGTGGCGAGTTTCTCGCCCAGGGCGATGGCGTCGTAATAGTCGCAGCCGCGCGGGACGGCGACCAGCTTCACGCAGGGGTGCAGCTTGCGGCGGAACCACAGGTCGTGGAGGTTGTCCTCGGGGACGCAGATGACGATGGGAATCCGGTTGTCGGAGCACACCTGGGCGAAGGCCCGGGCGGTGTTGCCGGCCGACTGGACGATGAGTATGCGTTTCTCGGACGCGTCCATTCGCGCCAGCACGGAATACGCCTCCGTCTCCTTGAAGGAGCAGGTGCGCATTCTCGCCTTGATGCGGGGATTCCAGCCGGAGAAAGTGATGTACAGGTTCTCCAGGCCCAGGTACCGGGCCAGGCCCTTGGACTTGTAGGTCACCGGGGCGCAGGACTTCCGGAGCGTGCGTTTGATGGGCATCCACTCCGCATAGCGGTAGATGCCGTCCAGGTCGTCCCGCGGGGTGAACCGCTTGTTCTCATAGACGGCCCGCACGAGGGAGGGGCTCCCGCCTTCGGGGTCGCCCATCGTCCAGCCCGCGTCGTCGAAGACGCGGCCGGTCGCGACGTTCATCAGTCGGTAAGAGGTCGGTTTGAAGCTCATACAGGTTTCAGTTTCCGGGCGAGCTTGGCGCAGAGGCCCGGGAAGAAGCGCTTGACATAGACCATCAGCAGCTCCTTGCTGCCCACGAGCACCTCGCGGCGGCCCTGGCGGATCGCCTTCACGATCTTCCGGGAGGCCTTCTCGACGGTGATGCCGCCGGCCTGGCCGGGGTCCATCTTCCCGTGGGGCTTCCCGCCCTTGTCCAGGGCGCGGAGGGAGATGTTGGTGCGGACGCGGCCCGGGCATACGATCGTCACCCGGATGCCCTGGTCATAGGATTCCGCCTGCAGGGTCTCGAAGAACCCGTACAGGGCGGCCTTGGCGGAACAGTAGCCGCAGCGGAGCCGGAAGCCGAACTTGCCGGCGATGGAGGTCGTGACGCCGATATGGCCGCCGCCGCGGGCCGCCATCCGCGGCAGGAGTTCCTTCGCGATGCCGGCCGGGGCGAAATAGTCGATCTCCATCAGCGTCCGGAGCATCTCCATCGACGTATCCTCCACGGAGGTGCGCTGGCTGATGCCGGCGTTCAGATAGACGGTATCGAGGCCGCCGAAAGCTTCCCAGGCCGCCTGGACCAGGGCCGGGATGCCGTCAGGCTTGCTGAGGTCGTAAGGAAGGACGGCCACCTCGGGCGCGCCTTTCTCCCGGCACCGGGCGGCCACCGGTTCCAGTTCCCCGGCGGTGGGAGCCGTGATGACGAGGCGCGCCCCGCCTTCGGCCCAGCGGTAGGCGCACGCCTCCCCGATTCCGGAGGATGCGCCGGTGATCCAGACGGTCTCCATCTACTTGTACAGGGAGATGTCCGGGATGGGTTTGTCGTATTCGCCGCGGTCCAGCCGCTCCTTGATCTCCTTGAAGGCGGCGAGGGTGCGCTCGACGTCCTCCATCGAATGGGCGGCCGTCGGAATGATGCGGAAGATGACCATTCCCAGCGGGATGACCGGATAGATGACCACCGAGCAGAAGATGCGGTAGTTCTGCCGCAGGTCCACCACGATGTTCGTCGCCTGCTCCAGGCCGGCCTTCACGTGGACCGGGGTCACGCAGGCTTCGGCCGGGCCGATGTCGAATCCCATCTCGCGGAATCCTTCCTGCAGCCGGCGGGTGACCTTCCACAGGTGCGCGCGGCGCTCGTCGCCCTCGGGGCTGTCGATGATCTCGAGGCGCTTGATGCAGCCTTCCACGATGGGCATCGGCAGGGACTTGGCGTAGATCTGGGAGCGCATGTTGTAGCGCAGGTAGTCGATGATGTCCTTGTCGGAAGCGACGAAGCCGCCGATGGTGGCCATCGACTTCGCATAGGCGCCGATGTACAGGTCCACCCCGTCCATCACCCCGAAATGCTCGGAGGTGCCGCGTCCGTGGGGCCCCATCACGCCGAAGCCGTGGGCGTCGTCGATCATAAAGCGGAAGTTGTACTTCTGCTTCAGGGCCACGATCTGGTCCAGGATGCCCAGGGCGCCGGTCATTCCGAACACGCCTTCGGTGATGACGAGGATGCCGCCGCCGCTCTCCTCGGCCACCTTCGTGGCGCGGGCGAGGACGCGGTCGCAGTCCTTCGCGTCGTTGTGGCGGAACTTGAACTTGTCGCCGATGTGGAGGCGGATGCCGTCCAGCAGGCAGGCATGGCACTCGGCGTCATAGACGATGACGTCGTGCCGGCCCACCAGGGCGTCGATCGTGGAGAAGATGCCCTGGTAGCCGAAGTTGAACAGGAAGGCGGCCTCCTTCTTCTCGAAGTCGGCGAGCATCCGCTCGAACTTCTCGTGGAGGGCCGTCTGGCCGGTCATCATCCGGCTGCCCATCGGGTAGGCCATGCCCCAGCGGGCGGCGGCCTCGCCGTCGACCTTGCGGATCTCGGGATGGTTCGCCAGGCCCAGATAGTTGTTCAGGCTCCAGCACAGGACTTCCTTCCCGGCGAAACGCATATGGGGGCCGAGTTCGCCCTCGAGCTTGGGGAACGCGAAATAACCGTCAGCCTTGTCGCGATACTGGCCGATCGGGCCGCCGGTGGAACGGCGTATCTTCTCGAAAATGTCTGTCTGCATAATGGATGGATGGTTTATGTTTCAGTTACAATTCATTTCACTTTTTCGCGGGACACGAGTCCCATCGCGCGGAACAGGAACTTGGGAAGCGGCTTCCGCGGGTCGCGCTTTTTCATGTCGATGAACCAGCCCAGCTTTTTCACCACGGGGACCTTGTGCGTCTCCACGAACTCGATCAGGGTGCCGTCGGGGTCCTCGATGTAGGTGAAGTGGCCGGAGGCGTCGCCCATGTCGAAGGTGATGCCGCCGGGGCAGCTGTCCACGGTGAAGGGATGGCCCTTCTCCGCGCAGAACTTCTCCAGCGAGCGCATCCCGGTGACGTCGTAGCAGATCTGGATGAAGCCCGGATCGCCCCAGTAGCGGCCTTCGTAGATCTTCCGCGGGGCGCGGTCCAGCGCCTGGACCAGTTCGATGCAGTCCGGGCCCATCAGGCCGGAGAACGCCCCCTGGCGGGGCTTCGAAGGAGCCATCAGCACGCGGCGGTACCGCTCGCCGGCCCCCGGGAGGAGGGACCAGTCGGCGAAGACGCCGGTCCGGTCATATTTCACGGTGTCGTAGCCGAGGATCTCCCGGTAGAAGGCGATGGACCGGTCCATATCGGTCACGCCCACCACGGCGCCGGCCATCCCGCCGGTCAGCTTGCCCTCGTCGATGTAGAGGTAGTCCGTCTGGACCAGCTGGAAGCAGTTGCCGTAGAGGTCCTTGACATAGAAGCAGGGGGTCCCGTCGGGAAGCGCGCCCACCTCGGAAACGGCGCCCCACTTGGCCTTCAGGGCCCGCTGGCAGGCGGGGACGTCGCGGCAGTTGAGCTTCGCGGCGAAGACGCCGAGGTCGCCCACGGCGATGTCGAACCCGACCGGCTGCGGGGTCCGCTCGGAATACTGCCAGATCTCGAATCCGCCGCCCCCTTGCAGGTTCACGGCGATGCAGGCGTGGCGCTTCTGCGGCTGGTTGCCCGTATAGGGCAGCATCCGCTCCGCGACGGTGTCATCCTCCAGGATCTTCACGTCGGTCCCGAACATCCGGATGAACCAGTTCCACGATTCTCTGAAGTTTTTCGTTCCGACACCGACTTGCTGGATGCCGGAGATATTGAATCCGTTGTTGGTTTGCATACGTTCAAAGCAATTACGCAAAGATAATTATTTTCTTTATATTTGTATGAAGAAAAAAATTGAGCTGATATGCGTCGATTCCGACTGTGGGCCCTCGTGGCCCTCACCGCCGTTTTCGTGGCGGCTTGCGCCCCCAAAGGGGCCGAAACCCTGGACCCCGCTTTTGCGAACTATATCAAGGCCTATACGGGCGGCGTGGTGTCCGACGGCACCGCCATCCGCGTGGAACTTGCCACCCCGGTTCCGATGGACAAGCAGACCGACGGTCTTTTCTCCTTCAAACCCTCCCTCCAGGGTTCCGAGCGCTGGCTGAGCCCGACCGTGGTCGAGTTCGTGCCCGACGGATGGAAGAGCGGCACCGTGTATGAAGGCTCCTTCCGGGTGGACAAGGTCCTGCCCGTGCAGGAAGCCCAGTGCAAGGTGTTCCCCTTCCGCGTACAGGCGGCGCCCCACGTGGCGGCCCTCACCCTGGACGGGGTCGCCATCCGGGACGGCGCGCGGCTGCAGGGCGCCATCACCCTGAGCGTTCCCGCGCCGAAGGAGGACATCACCCTGACCGTGGACCCGTCCGTCCCCGTGGCCATTTCCGGGGAAGGGACCCAGTATCATTTCGAGGCGGGCCCCATCGACCGCGCCACGGCCGACATCCCCGTCCAGGTCACCCTGAAGGTCAAGGGCTTCGACCGGGAAGTCTCCCGCAAGACCTACATCCCGGCCGCGGGCGGCTTCAAGGTCATCGACACCCGCGTCCTCCGCGGGGAGAACCCCTGCGTGGAGGTCCGCTTCAGCGAGCCCCTCGCGCCCACCGCGGCCCGGGAAGGCCTGATCGAGCTGTCCGGCATCGTACGGCAGACCATCGACATCCAGGACAACATCGCCCGGGTGTATTTCGAGGCCGACCCCGGCAAGGATCTCGCGCTGACGGTCAACCAGGGCGTGCAGAGCGCCGACGGCCAGGCCCTTGCCGAGGGGTTCCGGATGGACCTTCCCTCCACGGACCCCGCGCCGGCCGTGACCATCCCCGTCGACGGGACCATCCTGCCGGACGACAGCAAGCTCGTCCTCCCCTTCCGCGCCGTGAACCTGAGCGCGGTGGACCTCCGCGTCATCAAGATCTATGAGGACAACGTGCTCCTGTTCCTGCAGGAGAACAGCCTCGCGGGCAACTCCGGACTCCGCCGGGTGGGCCGCGTCGTATACAGCCGCCAGATTCCCCTGACGGACGACGGCGTCCGCGACCCGCACGCCTGGAACGACTACAGCGTGGACCTCTCCGGCCTGTTCAAGCAGGAGCCGGGCGCCCTCTACCGCATCACCCTCTCCTTCCGCCGGGAGTACTCCCTGTACGGCGGGAAGAAGGCCCCGTCCCTGCTGCCGGTCCAGAGCGGCCGGCCCACCCCGGAACAGGAAGCGGTCTGGGACGTCCAGAACACCTGGTGGTGGGACAACTATATGGACTGGGAACAGTACGAGTGGGAGGACCGGGACAACCCCGAGACGCCGTCCTATTACATGGACGACGACCGGTTCCCGTCCATCAACCTCCTCTCCTCCAACCTCGGCCTCCTCGCCCAGTATGCCGACGGCAACACCCTCTGGGTCGCCGCGACGGACCTGGGCGACGCCAAGCCCGCCTCCGGCGTGGACCTGGAAGTGTATGATTTCCAGCTCCAGCGCATCGGCAAGGGCCGCACCGACGGCAAGGGCCTCGCCCAGGTCGACCTGCCCCGCAAGCCCTTCATCCTCCTGGGCCGCCAGGGCAAGGACACGGGCTACCTGCGCCTCGCCGACGGCTACGAAAACTCCCTGAGCCGCTTCGACGTGGGCGGCCAGACCGTCTCCAAGGGGCTCAAGGGCTTCATCTACGGGGAACGGGGTGTCTGGCGCCCGGGCGACACCCTGCACGTGACGATGATCCTCGCCGACAAGGCCCGTCTCCTGCCGGAAGGGCACCCCGCCACCCTGGAGCTCTACACTCCCGAAGGCCAGTTCTACACCCGGATGGTCTCCACCGGGCAGGACGGCTTCTACACCTTCCCCGTCGCCACGTCCTCCGACGATCCCACCGGCTGGTGGAACGCCTACGTGAAGGTGGGCGGTTCCGCTTTCCACAAGAGCCTCCACATCGAGACCGTCAAGCCCAACCGCCTGAAGGTCAACCTGGAACTGCCCGGCGACATCCTCCAGGGCGGCGCCAGGAACACGGCCCGCGTGACCTCCTCCTGGCTGACGGGCGTCCCGGCCTCCGGCCTCCGCGCCTCCGCCACGATGACCCTGAGCAAGGGTCCCGCCACCTTCAAGGGCTTCGACGGCTATACCTTCCGCAACCCGGCCTCTTCCTTCGAGAGCAGCGAGTATCCGCTCTTCGAGACCACCCTCGACGGCGACGGCTTCGCCGAGACGGCCTTCGACCTGCCGGCCGCGAAGGACGCCCCGGGCCTGCTCCAGGCCTTCATCGTCACCTCCGTCCTGGAGGGCGGCGGCGACGAGAGCTTCTCGACCCAGACCGTTCCCTACTCCCCGTTCCCGGCCTATGTGGGCGTAAAACTGCCCGAAGGGGAACTGGAGACGGACAAGGACCACACCGTCCAGGTGGCCGTGGTGGACGCCGCCGGCGCCCGCCTCGCCGGCCGCGAACTGGAGTACCGCGTGTTCAAGACCGAATGGAGCTGGTGGTGGGACAACAATCCGTCCGAGCTCGCCGGCTACGTGAACGGCCGGAACGCCAAACCCGTCGCCTCCGGCAAGCTCACCTCCGGCACGCAGGACGTCACCTTCAACCTCCGCGCGGCCGAGGCCGACTGGGGCCGCTACCTGGTCGTCGTGCGCGACGTCGCGGGCGGCCACATCGCCGGCAAGGCCGTTGTCATCGACTGGCCCGCCTACAAGGGCCGTTCCGGCCGCGAGGACCCGAGCGCCCTGTCGATGCTCACCTTCGCCGCCGACAAGGAGAGCTACCGCGCCGGCGAGAAGGCCAAGGTCTACATTCCCGCCGCGAAGGGCGGCCAGGCTCTCGTGAGCCTGGAGAACGCCGCCGGGGTGATCGCCCGCGAATGGGTCGCCACGGACGCGTCCAAGGACACGCCCTACACCTTCACCGTCACCCCGGAGATGGCGCCGAACTTCTATGTCCACGTCACCCTGGTCCGGCCGTACGAGGCCTCGGAAGGCGGCCAGCCGCTGCGCCTGTACGGGGTGAAGCGCCTGCTGGTGGAGAATCCCGACTCGCACCTGGAGCCGGTGGTCAAGGTGGCCGACACCGTGGCGCCCGAGGAGGCGTTCACCATCCAGGTGTCCGAGAAGTCCGGAAAGCCGATGACCTACACCCTCGCCGTCGTGGACGAGGGCCTGCTGGACCTGACGGCCTTCAAGACCCCGTCCCCGTGGGACGCGATGTACCGGACCGAGGCCCTGGGCGTGAAGACCTGGGACCTGTACGACGAGGTGGTCGGCGCCTATGCCGGCCGATTCAGCCCGATGCTGTCCATCGGCGGTGACCAGGAGAACATCCGCGCGGCCCGCAAGGACAACCGCTTCAACCCGGTGGTGAAGTTCATGGGGCCGTTCACCCTGCAGAAGGGCGCGGGCAAGCACGAGATCAAGCTCCCGATGTACGTGGGCAGCCTCCGCGTGATGGTGGTCGCCGGCCACGACGGGGCCTACGGCAACGCCGCGAAGACCGTGACGGTCAAGTCCCCGCTGATGGTCCTCGCGACCCTCCCGAGGCAGATCGCCGCCGGGGAGAGCGTCGTCCTCCCGGTGAACGTGTTCGCCCTGGACGACAAGGTGAAGGACGTCAAGGTCACCGTCAAGGCCGAGGGCGCGCTCCTCGCCGACGGCGCCACGACCGCAACGACGCGCTTCGACAAGGCGGGCGACCAGGTGGTCCGCTTCGCCCTGAAGAGCGCCGGCGAAGGCGGCGCCCGGGTCACCGTGACGGCCGAAGGCGGTTCCCGCAAGGCCTCCGAGACCCTCGACATCCAGGTCGTGAACCCGAACCCGGAGACGGTGACGGTCCGCCAGGCGAAACTCTCGGCCGGGGAATCCGCTTCCTTCGACGCCGAGGGCAATTCCACCCTCGCGCTGGCCTCCTTCCCCGCCGTCGACGCGGCCGGCCTGTTCCGGACGATGAAGAACTATCCGTACAGTTGCTCCGAACAGCTCTCTTCCAAGGGTCTGACGATGCTGCACCTGCTGCCGCAGCTCTCCGAGGCTGATTCCCAGGAGGCCCGCGAACTCATCCCGGACATCATCCACCAGCTGTACGCCCGCCAGCGCGGCGACGGCGGCTTCGCCTATTGGAGCGGCGGCAACGCCTCCGACCCCTGGGCCAGCTCGATGGCCGGGCAGTTCCTCGCCGAGGCGGCAGCGGCCGGGTTCGAGGTCCAGAAGGACGTCCTCTCGAACTGGCAGCGCTTCCAGACCAACCTGAGCCAGGCCTACCGCCTCGCGGGTGACGCCGTGTTCAGCCAGCTGGACGAGTGCTACCGCCTGTACACCCTCGCGGTGGCCGGCGCTCCCGCCCAGGCGGCGATGAACCGCCTGAAGGAGTCCGGCAAGCTGGAAGGCCGCGCCGAATGGATGCTCGCCGCCGCCTACGCCGTGAGCGGCAAGGTGAAGACGGCCCAGGAGATCGTGGCCAAGGAGGTCGCCTCCACCGGCGAGTACGGCAGCGCCGACTTCACCTATGGCTCCTCGCTGCGCGACAAGGCGGTCGTCCTCCAGGTCCACGCCCTCTCCGACAACCTCGCGCAGGCCCTCCCGACCGCCCTCGAGGTGGCCGCGTACATCAACGGCGGGTCTTATTCCACGCAGGAAGCGGCCTTCGCCGCGATGGCGATGGACCGCCTCTTTGCGAAGGTCGGCTCCCAGTCCATCAAGGCCGAGGTCGGCGGCAAGGAGGTCGTGTCGGCGAAGTCCGTCTATGCGCAGCCGGTCTCCGGCCGCGTCACGGCGAAGAACACCGGCGACGGCACGCTGTATGTGACGCTGACGTCCGTTTCCCGCGCCCCTGCGGGCGTGACGGTCCCGGCCGAAGCGCACGGCCTGCAGCTATCCGTCGTCTACCAGGATGCCGCCGGAAACGCCCTGAAGGCCACCTCCATCCCGCAGGGGACGGAGTTCAAGGCCCTCGTGAAAGTGACCAACCCGACCACGGCCGACTACCGCTCCCTGGCCCTCAGCGAGCACGTCCCGTCCGGCTGGGAGATCCTCAACGACCGGCTGCGCACGGGCGAAGGCGGCGAGGGGAACGCCGACCACCGCGACATCCGAGACGACCGCTGCGACTGGTTCTTCGACCTGCCGCACGGCGCTTCCAGGACCTTCACCCTGAAGCTCCGCGCCGCCTACGAGGGGTCGTACACGCTGCCGGCCATCACCTGCTCGGCGATGTACAACCCGCAGGTCTCCGCCAACACGGAGTCCAAGACGACGGCCGTCACCCGATGAGCCGCCGCAAGGCCGCATTCCTGATTCTTTTCGAGGTCCTTCTCTCAGGCTGGCTGTGCTGCCTGCCGAAGGACCTTTTCGAAGGTACGTCCTATGCGACGGTCGTCACCGACCGGAACGGCGAACTGCTGGGCGCCCGCATCGCGGGGGACCAGCAGTGGCGCTTCCCGCCGCAGGACACCGTCCCCGAGCGGTTCGCGACCGCCCTCATCCAGTTCGAGGACCGGC
This sequence comes from uncultured Bacteroidales bacterium, assembly GCA_946538425.1. Taxonomy (GTDB): domain Bacteria; phylum Bacteroidota; class Bacteroidia; order Bacteroidales; family UBA932; genus Cryptobacteroides. The sequence goes on from CAMNGM010000020.1 coordinate 10,048, forward strand.
ATTTCCGGTGGCATCCGGGCGTGAACCCGGTGGCGCTGGTCCGCGCCGCCGCGGACAACGCGCGCGCCGGGCGCGTGGTGAGCGGCGGCAGCACGCTGACGATGCAGGTCATCCGCCTGTCCCGGAACCGGGAGCGGAACCTCTGGCAGAAGATGGTGGAAGCCGTCCTGGCCACCCGGCTGGAATTCCGCTGCTCCAAGGACGAAATCCTGGCCCTGTACGCGTCCCACGCCCCGTTCGGGGGCAATGTCGTGGGGCTGGAAGCGGCGGCCTGGCGCTACTTCGGGCGTCCGGCCAGGGAGCTGTCCTGGGCCGAATCCGCCACCCTCGCCGTCCTGCCCAACGCGCCGGCCTCCATCCATCCCGGCAAAGCCCGCGACAGGCTGCTGGCCAAGCGGAACCGCCTGCTGGAGCGGCTGCACGCCCGGGGATACCTCGACGCATCGACCCTGGAGACGGCGCTCGCGGAACCGCTGCCGGATGCGCCCTATCCCCTGCCCAACCTGGCCCGGCACCTGGTGGAGGCGCAGCCCCGCGGGGAGCAGACGCGCACCGCCATCGACATTTCCCTGCAGCGGCAGGTGGAGGATGCGACCACGCGCTGGTCCGACGAACTGGCCCTGAGCGGGACGGCGGACCTCTCGGCCGTCATCCTGGACATCCGCAGCGGCGAGACCATCGCCTATGTGGGCAACGCCTCGCCCCTGCGCAAGCGCCACGGTTCCGAGGTGGACATCGCGGCCTCCCCGCGCAGCACGGGAAGCATCCTGAAGCCGTTCCTGTACTGCGCCGCCCTGCAGGACGGGACCATCCTCCCCCGGACGCTGCTGCGGGACACGCCGGTGAACCTGAATGGCTTCACCCCGCAAAACTTCGACCTGCAGTTCCACGGGGCGGTCCCGGCGGCCGAGGCGCTGGCCCGGTCCCTGAACGTGCCTGCCGTGCACCTGCTGCGCGCCTACGGGCCGCCGCGCTTCCTGAACGTCCTCCGCCAGGCCGGCCTCACCACCCTCCCCCGGGACGCCTCCTACTATGGGCTTTCGCTCATCCTGGGCGGCGGTGAAGGCACCCTGGCCGACATCACCCGAGCCTATGCCGGGATGGTGCGGAGCTTCGACGGACTTCCGACGGAGTCCCCGTTCCGGGACCGCCTCGCCCTCTGGTACACTTTCGAGGCCTTGAAGGAGGTCAACCGGCCCGATGAGATCGACTGGAAACTGATCCGCTCCGTGCGGAAAGCGGCCTGGAAAACCGGGACGAGCTACGGCTCCCGGGACGCCTGGGCCGTAGGCGTGACGCCGGACTACGCCGTGGGCGTGTGGTGCGGCAACGCCGACGGGCACGGCGTGGCAGGGATGACCGGCGCCCAGACCGCCGGCCCCGTCCTGTTCGACCTGCTGAACCTCTTGCCTCCCACCGCCGACTGGTTCGAAGAACCCCTGGACGGCGGCGTATGGCTGGACGTGTGCAAACAGTCCGGGATGCTGCGCAGCCAGGAGTGCCCGGATTACGAGCGGGTCCTGCTCCCGGCGCAGGCGCAGGAAAGCGAAGTGTGCCCGTACCACAAGGACGGCGCCTTCCGGCTGCCGCCCGCGATGGAATGGTACTACAAGGCCTATCATCCCGAATATGAAGTCCGGCCGGCCACCCGGGACGCCGCCCGGATGGAGTTCCTCTACCCGGAACCCGGCAGCATCCTCACGCTGCCCCGCCAGCTGGACGGCAGCGAAGGCGGCGCCGTCTTCCAAGCCGTCCACCGCGACCCGGCCGCCACCCTCTACTGGCACCTGGACGACACCTACCTCGGCGAAACCCGCCTCATCCACCAGATGCGCCTCTCCCCCGCCCCCGGAAAACACACCGTCACCGTGGTGGACGGTGACGGCAATTCGGTTTCCGTAGGATTTACGGTGAAATAAGATTCCCGGTCAAGTCGGGAATGACGCTACTCCACGGCCAGGACGCCGTGGAAGGCGTCGTTGGCGCGGTAGTGGGGGGCGTAGAGGGATTCGACGGTGATGACCGGGGCGGTGAAGGTGCCGGCCTGGGTGACGAAGAATTCCTCGGTGAGGGTGGTGTTCTCCTCCGGGAAGGAGTCGAAGTAGTACTCGGTGCGGTCCGCCTTCACGTTGCGGTAGCCCTGCGGGGTGAAGGTGAGGCGGCGGAGGCTGAACCAGCCCCAGCCCGTGTGGCCGGAGAGTTGCTGGACCGGCCTCAGGGCGGCCTCGCGGAAGGCGTCGACCTTCACGAAACTGCGGTTCTCTTGGTTCCAGATATGGTATTCGGCGATGATCTTGTCGCCCACGGCGACCGGCGCGCCGGGCGCGATTTCCTCCCGGACGGTCACCTTGTCGTTCTCGCCGGAACGGTCGTCATACACCTGCTCCACGGTCTTCTCGCGGAAGAATTTGCGGGCGATGGTGAAGCCGTTGCCGGCGGCCTTGATTTCCGCGAAGGGCTTGTCATACGTGGCGGAGTAGGACAGGATGGAAGTGGCGAGGACCGCGTCGGAACCGTCCAGGATGGCGGTGACCGCGTCCACGAAAGCCGGGCTCTCGTCCCACTTCTGCGTCTCCTTCTGGAGCATCAGCCAGAGGCGGATGCCGTCGGAAATCTCGGGCGCGTACGGGTCCATCAGGCCGCACAGGAGGGCGTGTGCATCGGCCTCGGTCTCGAGAAGGCCGCGCCAGGGCATCACGGCGTTCGGGTAGTACCAGCCGCCGTCGCGGTGCTCCACGGCGTATTCCTTCAGGGAGGCGATGTCGGCCTTCAGGGAGGCCTCCATCTTGGCCTTCGCGGCGACCTTCACGCCCCAGGCCTTGGCCAGGGCGACGCCCTCGGAGGAGGCGGAGAGGTTGAGCAGGGTCTGCACGCGGCGGGCCTTGGCCATAATCTGGCCCTGCAGGCCGCGGCCGTCCTTCGCGGAAGGGACCAGGTAGCCCTTCACATACTTCTGGAAGTCGGCGAAGCGTTTCTTGGCTTCCTTCGTCACCGGTTTCACCTCGAACGGGACCGTCGGATAGAGGGAACGGACGAACAGGTACTGGGCGTCGGACAAGTAGCCGCGCCAGTACGGGAGTTCCGTCGCGAAATGCCGGTCGTCCAGGAACTTGACGGAGGACGTCAGGTCCGGCACCTCGAAGCCGTGGCCGCGGAGCTTCGCGAAGCGCTGCAGCAGCACGGCCGTGATGACCGGCGAGGACTCCATCCCCTCGAACCAGCCGAAGCCGCCGTCGTTGTTGCGGCAGGCGAGGACCTTTTCGAGGAGGTCATGAGATTCCTTCGCTTCGCTCGGAATGACAGAAGAGGGGTCGCCCGGAATGACAGAAGCGGGTTCGCTCGGAATGACAGCGCCATTGTCATTCCGAACTTGCGCAGCAAGTGAAGGAATCTGAGTCAACAGGCGTACATAGTAGGCCTCGGAGAGGGAGAGGACGTCCTTGCCGGCGGGATCCACCTTGGCGGGGATGGCGGCGCGGACGAGGTCCAGGAGGGTCGTTTCGGTCAATGCGGCCTCGGAAGCGGGGACGTTGACGAAACGGCCGCGGAGTTCGGCAAGGAGGGTTTCCCGGCTCATTCCGGAGCGGAGGACGGCGGAATGGGCCTCGGTGAGCGTCTGGACGGGCTTTTTGACCTCGACTGGGAGGAAGACGGCGTCGGAGAACTCGTCGGCGGCGAAGACCACCTTGAGGCCGAGCGTCCCGACGGCCGGCACGCGGACCGGGAAGCGGTGGCTTTCCGTGCCGTCGGCCGGAACGGTGACCGCGACGCGCTGGACACCGATTGGCTCCACGCCCTCATACTCCTTGGAAGGATAGGTATAGAGGTACAGCCAGCCGGTAACCGGCTTTTCGGAGTTGCTGGACACGCTGGCGGCCACCTCGTAGGTGTCGCCCACATAGAGGAACTGCGGTTCCACGACCGCCACTTTCACAGGCACGCTCACGACCATTTCCTCGCGCAGATACGCGTTCCTCATCCCCTTGTCGTGGGCATACAGGGCCACATAATAGGTGGAAAGCTTGTCGGAGGTATTGAACGTGAACGAGAGGTTTCCGGCCTCATCGGACACGAGGTGCGGCTGGAAGGTCAAAGCGTTCTCGAACTTGGAGCGCACGGTCACCTCGGGTTCGGCAGCCCCGGTGGCGGCCTCCTCGAAGTCGGCGTCGGCGGACTCCTTCGCCATCATCGGCGCTTGCGCGAGGACCATCCGGTCCTCCATCGCGCCGTTGGCGGAACGGGTCGCCTTCATCGCCCCGTAACCGACGGCCACCGTCTCCTCCAGAACCAGTTCATCGTCGAACGGGTTATCCCCGTTCACCCGGCCGCAGACGGACTCGATGTTCACATACGGGACGCTGAACTCCCGCAGGGTGACCACCGGCCACCAGTTGCCGGCGATGGCATCGATGCTCTTGTCATACACCGCCGCCAAGGCCTCCACGCCCGGATCGGTCTTCAGGGTAAAGGTATAGGAAGTCCCCGGGAAAGCCTTGTCCGTGAAGGACTCGAACTTCAGCGGCAGCGCCAGACGGGTGCGCGTGCGGGAATATTCCTTGTCGAAGGTAATCGCCTCGCCGCGCTTGAAGTAGAACACCTGCAGGCGGACGGCATCGGGATACTCGGGCTTGTAATCGAACTCGAGGGTGGTCAGGGAACCCTCCTTCGCCCGGACGCCCTTAAGGACGACCTTCTTGGTTTCCAGCACCTTGCGGGCCTTTCCGAAGAGGGTGACGACGGCGTACTCGGCCCCGTCGGCCGTCCCCATCGTGAGGCGGATCTTCTCGCCCAGGGGCACATCCTCGGGGCCGGTCAGGAAGAGGCGGCGCACCGGGGCGTCCAGGACCTTCCCCTCCGGGTCCACCTTCAGGATCCAGCACTTCGACTCGTCCTTGGCATCGCGCTCGGAAGCCTTGCCGACGAGGGAATAGAGACCGTCGGGCAGGCCTTTCAGGTCGATGTCGACGACTTCGCCGGACGCGGCCTTTCCGGAGCGGGCGACGGTGCTGTCCTCCGCAAAGAGTTCATACTGGACCGGCACGTCGATCTTGTTTCCGTCGCTGTTGTCCACCTCCATCAGCACGCGGGCTACCTCGCCGGTGGCGATGTACTTGGACGCGGACGGACGCCAGCGGCGGCCGATATAGCGGCCGCCCGGCTCATCCTTCTCATCCATCGTCACGAACTCGCCCTCGGCGGCGCCCTGCATGGTCAGGGACACCGTGATATTGTCGCTGACATACACGCCGGTGCCGAATTCCTGCATCTCGCCGGTGGCGTCGGTGACGGTGACATCGGCATTGTACCAGCCGGTTTCCTTCGCGGGGAAGGAGAAGGAGAACGTGCCGTCGGCCTCCGGCCGGACGTTCGTCTCCAGGACGACATTGCCCCAACGTTCCACCTTCACGGCCAGGTCGGCGCCGGTCAGGCTGTGGCCGGAAAAGCTCTTGACCTTGCCCTTGATCACGACCTCGTCGCCCTTCAGGTATAGCTGGTCGTTCTTGTCAAAGGAGAGGGTGAAGGTCGGAAGAACGAACTCGTCCACGCGGAAGGAGTCGCCTTCGAGGTACTGCTTGCCGGATTTTACCTGCAACTGGAAATAGCCGTTGCGCTCGCCCTTGGGCAGGGTGAAGGAGCCGGATACGGAGCCGAACTCGTTGGTTTTCAGCTTCAGGCGGTCGATCTCCTTGTCCTCGCTGTTGAGGAGGATCACCTCCACGGCCTTGCCCGGGACGACGGCGACGCGGTCCACGAGGTTGCCCTGGTACACCACGGCCTTGAACTGCAGGAGGTCGCCGGGGTTGTACGCCCCGCGGTCCTTGTAGATGTGGCAGAAGGTATGGTCCTTGCGGTCTTCGCTGTCGTCATAGTAATAGTAGGCGTGCGCGCCCACCTTCCGGCTGGCCCTCAGGCCTGTCCCGGAACCGGTTTCGGCCGTCAGGGAATAGTATTTGTCCTTGTGACCGTCGATGGTCTCCTGGAACTTCTTGGGGAGCACCGTGAAACCGTCCAGCCGAACTTGCTCGGAAGCGACTTCCCTGTCCCCCTTCCAGAGGGTGAGCTTCGCCTTGTCCAAGGGCTTGCCGGAAATGTAGTCCGTCACATATGCGGCAAAGCCGTCCGCTTCGCGGCGGACCGCCAGCGACAAAGTATGCTGGTTGTAAAACGCGATGCCGTTGAGCTTCCCGTTCACGGCTTCCAGCGTGTAGGCGCCATCGCCGAGTTTCGGGAGCGCCACCCGCACGGTGTCATAGACATAGAAACTGCGGGTGGAGTTCGCGAGATTCCAGGTCTTGAGCGTCTTGTCGCCTTCCCGGAGGGTGAGCGTGGCCTTGTCCAGGTTGCGGAAGGTGACGCACACGTCCCTGTCCTCCAGACGGACGCCCACACCCTTGCCGGTCAGGGTTTCGGTCAGGTTCTTGACGGCGGTGCAGCCGGCGACGATCTTGGCGTCGTCGCCCTTCTGGGCCTTGCGCTCTTTCTCGTAGGCCAGGCAGTCGGCATACAGGGCCTGGTAGGCGGCCGATCCGGCGCTGTCCTTGTTGAGCTCGTCGAACCGGATCCGGAGCAGCTCCTGGCGGGGCCAGAAGGCCACGGACTGGTCGGCATACTTCTTCGCGACCTCCTCCAGGGCCGTCTTTCTGGCGGTGCCGTACTTGCGGTTCGCGATATAATAGGCCAGGTAGCCTTCGCCGGGGTGCTTCCCCTGCACCTCGCCCAGCAGGGCCTGGTAGATCTCGTCCTTCTCCGGATTGTCATAGCGGCGGGCGCCGATCAGGTGCCACAGCACATATTCATAGTCCGACGTGACGAAATCCTTCATCGCCCCGCCCATCAGGCCGCCGATCCCCCGCCACAGGGCGGAGTTGCGCCCGGCGCGGAACGCCTCCGCGCGGGGAAGGACATAGGCCCAGCGGGCGTCGGAGGAAGACCCGGCCTGCTCGCTCATCCAAAGGTAGGTGACCATCGGCTCGTCGAAGTCCTTCACCTCCTTCTCCAGGTTCCGCCGGAGCTCGTCCCGCTTCTTCCAGTCGCGGCGCTGCACCGACTCCACATACTGCACGGCGGCGTCGTAGAAGTCCGCGGCGAGGCGCTGCTTGGCCGCCTCTGCCTTGATCTTCGTGAGGATTTCCGCCTCCTTCTGGGGGCGGTCGGCCTTGGAGGCCTCTTCATACTGTTTCCACAGGGCGGTCAGCACGTGGCCGTCCTGGTCGGGAGCGGGGTTGGCGTTCATAAGCGGGGCAATCAGGAAAAGGGCGGCGGCCGCGAGGGCTGCCCGGACATATCGGAACATAATCAACTGTTTTCTACGGGCAGGATATCTTCAACATCCATACCAATCAGCGGAACAGGGGCAGGGCCTCCGCGACGACGAAGGCGGAGCCGCCGATGAACACCAGCGGCGGAACGGGCTTCGAGGCCGATGCGGAACGGTTCGTCTGCTGGGACAGCGTCTGGGCGAGCTGCAGAGCCATCTGGACGGCCTGGCGGACGGAGTCGGCCGCATAGGCGCGGAGCGATGGCTGGCCTCCCTGGAAAGCCGTAAACCGTTTCAGCAGTTCTCCGGCGGGGAGGGCGCGGGCCGTCTGCGGCGCCGTGAAGATATAGGTGGCGTCGGCGGGCATCAGCGGGAGGATGCCGTCCAGGTCCTTGTCCGCCATGATGCCGTACACGATGATCAGCGAACTGCAGCGGCCCTCCTCCACATAGCGGCCGAGCTGGGCGAAGTTATATTGGAGCGCCTGGGGGTTGTGGCCGATGTCGCAGATGACGAAGGGAAGCTCGGAAAGGCGCTCCCAGCGGCCCCGGAAGCCAGTCCGGCGGGCGGCGCCCGTGATACCGGAGAGGACGCCCTCCGTGTCGGCCAGGGCCTTGAAGCCGGGGATCTGCCGGAGGATGTCCACGGCGGCGAGCACCGTGCGGAGGTTCTTTTCCTGGACGTCGGCCTGCAGGTCCATCTTCTTCAGGATGTCCTGCCGGCGGTGCCACAGGGAGGGGCGCACCTTGTCCGCATATGTGAGCGGGCAGAGCATCCAGGCCTTGTCGTCGAAGACGGGGTCGGTTTCGGGATTGCTCTCGCCCACGAGGGCGGGGACGCCGGGCTTGAAGATGCCCGCCTTCTCCCCCGCGATCGCCTCCAGCGTATTCCCCAGCAGCGCGCAGTGGTCCAAGCCGATGGTGGTGACCAGGGCCAGTTCCGGGGTGATGACGTTCGTGGAATCCAGCCGCCCTCCGAGGCCCGCCTCGATGACCGCGGCGTCCACCCCGGCGTCGGCGAACCATTTGAACGCGAGGCCGGTGGTGATCTCGAAGAAGGACAGGCCCTTTTCGATGAAATAGGGCTCCCAGGTGGTCAGGAAGTCGAAGACGTAATCCTTGGGGATGAGGTCGAAGGCGCCGCCCGGTCCCGGGTCCGCCAGCGGGCGCACGATCCGGGCGCGCTCGCGGAAGTCCACCAGATGCGGGGAGGTGTACAGGCCGGTGCGGAGGCCGGCGCCGGCGAGGGCCGCGGCGAGGAGGCTCGCGACGGAGCCCTTGCCGTTGGTCCCGGCCACGTGGATGCTCCTGAACGCCCGCTCGGGATGGCCGAGCGCCTCGCAGAAGGCCTCCATCCCCGCCAGGCCCGGTTTGTAGGCCGTGGCAAAATCCGTCTTCTGCACCGAAGGGAACCGCTGGAAGATCTCCTCGAGCAGCGCTCCGTACCGAGACTCCGAAAACTCCATAAAAACGCGCTTGTTTTGATTTCAACACAAAAATACCTATTTTTGAGCACAAATAAAAACGCCCAGGATGGCTGACAAAGCACCGAACCTTTACGACGCCTACATCATCGACGGAATCCCGCAGGCCCTTACGCCCGCCGGACTGCTGCAGGAATGCACGCTGCCGGGCGCGCTGCCGGTCCTGTCGCAGGCCGGCAGCGTCGCGGACGAGACCGTGGACATTTCCCCCACGCCCTTCGACTTCCGCGACGAAGACATCGACGCCTACGCCGACGCCGTCGCCGCCCTGCCCCGGCCGCCGTTCCCGCTGCCCTTCGCGAGCCAGGCCACGCGGTCGCGCATCGCCAAGGCCCTCGTGGACGCCGTCTGGATGGGCGGGCACTTCCGGCTCGGGGACCTCACCTTGAAGGCCGACTGGCGCTGGAACGACGGCGCGATCGGCAACCAGACCGCCTTCTACGCCTCCGTCGAGGCCGCCGCCGAATACATCGACAACCTGGGCATCAAGCTCAGCGAGGTGAAGGTGGGCGGCGGCACCTGCAACGTCAGCTTCAAGGCGATGACCACCGCGGAGGAAGAAGCGCCGGACGAGGAGGAGAGCATCATCCGCGAACTGCCGTTCCGCACGGCGAACCCGCGCATCTCCCGGCGCCGCCGCTGCCCGGCGACCATCCAGCCGGAAGCCTCCGACTGGCTGATCTACGTTCCCCTGGACACCTGCGACTACCGCCTGGGCGGGTCCCTGCTCGCCGCCGCGACGGGCGAGAAGCGGAGCACCGCGCCCGAGGTGGGCGACGCCGACTATTTCATCGACGGATACGAAGTCATCCGGGAGCTGGTGGAGGACGGCATCGTCCGCGCCGGCGCCACGGTCCTCGAAGGCGGGTTGATGAACGCCCTCCGCGGGATGGCCGCGGTGAACGGGGCCGACATCTCCGTCGGCGACGTCTGCCGCGCCTACGGCGACGAGCTCCGGGTCCGCGTCCTGTTCGGCGAAATCCCGGGCGTCATCCTGCAGATCGCCGACATCGACTACGACTACGTGGACGCCGAATTCCTGCTCCAGGACATCGCCTATTTCCCGCTCGGGCACCCGGCCGTCGGCACGCCCGGGGTCTCCGTCCTGTCGGGCGGAAGCGGCATTACCGGCATCCTCGAATCCCTGATGAACTCCCTGGAGGGAGAAGACTGACAACACCGAAACCATGGCCAAGATTTTCGTCCTCGACACCAACATCATCCTGCACGACCACCAGGCAATCAAGCGGTTCCAGGAGAACGACCTCGTGATCCCCATCGCCGTGATCGAGGAACTGGACAAGTTCAAGAAGGGCAACGACGCCCTCTCGTTCAACGCCCGCGCCTTCATGCGGGACATCAACAAGCTCACCGACAAGCGGGAGTTCGGCCCCCAGGGCATCTCCCTCGGGAAGCAGCTGGGCAACATCAAGATCGAGCCCAACCACCCCTTCACCCCCGAATTCGCCGACCTGTTCAAGGACGACACCCAGGACCACCGGATCCTGTCCACGGCCCTCTGGGTGCGGGCGCAGAACCCCGACCGGTTCGTCGCCCTGGTCACCAAGGACATCAACCTGCGCCTCAAGGCGAAGGCCGTCGGGATGCCCGCGCAGGACTACCAGGCCGGCCGCGTGGACGACGAGCACCTGTACGACCTCGAGCGCGAGGTGATGTACGTGGACGCGGATCCCCAGGTCATCCAGCAGCTTGCCTACGGGCAGGACAACAGCATCGACTGGAAGGAAGTCTCCCAGAAGGAGCCCAAGCCCAACCAGCTGTACAAGTTCGACCTGGGCGGGACCACCGTCTGCGCCCGCTACGACGACAAGCGGAACAGGATCGTGTTCGTGCGCGCGAAGGAGGCCTACGGCATCCGCCCGCGCAACGACGAGCAGCGCTTCGCCCTGGACGCCTGCCTGAATCCCGCCATCCCGCTCGTGTCCCTGACCGGCGGGGCCGGCACGGGCAAGACCCTCATCGCCCTGGCCGCCGCGCTCGAGCAGGAGAAGGACTTCGACCAGATCATCCTCAGCCGCCCGACCGTGGTGCTCGGCGGCCAGGACATCGGCTTCCTGCCCGGCGACCAGCGCAGCAAGATGAGCCCCTACGTGCAGCCGCTGATGGACAACCTTGACGTCATCAAGCGCTGCTTCAAGCCGGGCTCCAAGCAGGCCCTCAAGATCGAGGCGATGCTCAAGGACGAGAAACTCCTCATCTCCCCCCTCGCCTACATCCGCGGCCGCTCCCTCGGCAAGGTGTATTTCATTGTGGACGAGGCCCAGAACCTCACCCCGCACGAGGTCAAGACCATCATCACCCGCGCCGGCGAAGGCACGAAGATGGTCTTCACGGGCGACATCTTCCAGATCGACCAGCCTTACCTGGACCAATGGTCCAACGGCCTGACGCACCTCGGGGAGAAGATGAACGGGCAGCCGCTGTTCCAGCACATCTTCCTCCGGAAGGGCGAACGGTCGGAGCTCTCCGACATCGCGGCCAAGCTTTTGTAGGCCTCTCAACTAACTTTTTTTAGCAAATCCGCGGATTTTTGTGTAAATTTGCGGGTTGCTATGCATTGCGCGTATTGATTAATAATTTTACTAATATAATCTACCGAAAATGAAATCGATCAAAAAGAGAGTCTACCGCTTCGGCGCCAAGAAAGCCGAAGGTGACGGCAAGATGCGAGAGCTGCTCGGCGGCAAGGGCGCGAACCTCGCCGAAATGAACCTCCTCGGGATGCCCGTTCCCGCCGGATTCACCATCACGACCGAGTGCTGCACGGAATATTACCGCCTGGGTGGCGGCTACACTCCCGAGCTGCGGGCCGAAGTCCAGGCCGCCCTCGAGGCCACGGAGAAGATCATGGGCAAGAAGTTCGGCGACGCGAAGGACCCGCTCCTGGTGAGCTGCCGCTCCGGCGCCCGTTCCTCGATGCCGGGCATGATGGACACCATCCTGAACATCGGCCTGTGCTCCAAGACCATCCCGGGCCTCATCGAGAAGACCCAGAACCCGCGTTTCGTGTATGACGCCTACCGCCGCCTCATCATGATGTACTCCGACGTCGTGATGGAGAAGGCCGAGGGCATCGAGCCGGCCGACGGCCAGGGCATCCGCCAGCAGCTGGACCGGATGATGCAGGACGTCAAGGACGCGAAGGGTTACAAGAGCGACACCGAGCTCACCGCCGACGAACTGAAGGACCTCGCCGAGGCCTTCAAGGTGCGGATCAAGGAAGTCCTGGGCGTGGAGTTCCCGGACGATGCGAAGGCCCAGCTGTGGGGTTCCATCGGCGGCGTCTTCAAGTCCTGGAACGGCAAGCGCGCCATCCGGTACCGCCAGATCGAGCACATTCCGGACGACTGGGGCACGGCCGTGAACGTCCAGTCCATGGTGTTCGGCAACATGGGCGACACCTCCGCCACCGGCGTGGCCTTCTCCCGCAACCCGGCCAACGGCGACAACAAGTTCTACGGTGAATGGCTGATCAACGCCCAGGGTGAGGACGTGGTCGCGGGCATCCGCACCCCGAACCCCCTGAACGAGGCCACCAAGAGCGAGAAGAACAAGGATCTCGCCTCCCTCGAGACCGCGATGCCGGAAGTGTACAAGGAGCTGGACGAGATCCGTCTGCACCTCGAGCAGCACTTCCAGGATATGCAGGACATCGAGTTCACCATCCAGGAAGGCAAGCTGTGGATGCTGCAGTGCCGGATCGGCAAGCGCACCGGCCTCGCCGCCCTGCAGATGGCCGTGGACATGGTCGACGAAGGCCTGATCGACGAGAAGACCGCCGTGATGCGCGTGGCTCCGGCCCAGCTGGACGAGGTCCTTCACCCGATCCTGGATCCGGCTTCCGAGAAGAAGGCCGAGGTCCTGGCCCAGGGTCTCCCGGCTTCCCCGGGCGGCGCCGTCGGCCAGATCGT
>CAMNGM010000021.1 GCA_946538425.1 uncultured Bacteroidales bacterium
GCAGCGGCAAGATGGCCGTGTGCCTGAGCCAGCTGTACCAGGAGAACAAGCGCGGGGTCAAGGCCGGCTACGCCAAGTTCGAGACCTTCCCCATCTGGAACCTCTCGCTCACCCACCCCGTGAACCTCGCCTACGAAGCCGCCACGGCGGACCTCGAGGACGTGAACATGATCGACCCGTTCCACCTGGAAGCCTACGGCGAGACGGCGGTGAACTACAACCGCGACGTGGAGATCTTCCCCGTGATGAACGCCCTCTTTATGGACATCTACGGCGAATCCCCCTACAAGTCCCCGACGGATATGGGCGTGAACATGGCCGGCTACTGCATCTCCGACGACAATGTGTGCCGCGAGGCTTCCCTGCAGGAGATCGTCCGGCGCTACTACACGGCCCTGTGCAACTTCGCCGACGGCAAGGCGACGGAAAGCGAAGTGAACAAGATCGCCCTCCTGATGAAGCGGGCGGGCATCTCCCCCGCCTACCGGATGACCACGGTCGCCGCGAAGGACCGCCTGGACCGCTCCAGCACCTGCACCGCCACCGCCGCCATCGAGCTGGAGGACGGCACCATCCTCACCGCCGAGGGCAGTCCCCTGCTCGGCCCCAGCGCCGCCCTGCTCCTGAATTCCCTCAAGCACATCGCCGGCATCGAGCACAATGTGAAGCTCATCCCCCAGACGATGATCGCCCCCATCCAGAAAACCAAGGTGAACTACCTGCACGGCCGGAATCCTCGCCTGCATACGGACGAGGTGCTGGTGGCGATCTCGATGCTGAGCCTGATCGACGAGAACTGCAAGCTCGCCCTGGAGCAGCTTCCCAAGCTGCAGGGCGCCCAGGTGCATTCCACGGTGATGCTCAGCGAAGTGGACCGCAAGACCTTCCAGAAGCTCGGAATCGGCCTCACGTGCGACCCCGTGCGCAAGATCAAGAAGCAGCAGCGGATCGTGGACGAAGAGTCCTAGCCCTCTTCCTGCGCGTCGTCCCGCTGCCCCTCCCGCCGGGATTCCGCAATCGAAATCATCAGGTTCCGGACCGTGAACACGATGGAGAACTGGCCGATGGCCAGCACCCAGTCGTGCCGGACGATGCCGTACGCGATGATCATCACCGAGCCGACGACCCCCAGCACCCAGTGCCCGAGCGGCAGGATGGACCGCTGCCGCTTGTAGCTGTACACGAGCTGGTACACGGTCCGCATCTCATAGGTGAACTGGCCCAGGACGCCGAACAGCAGCAGGCCCATCGGCACGTCCTCGTTCTGGAGGAAGGTGCCCACGAAAGAATGGAAGTCCTTCGCGATGAGGGCGAGGATGACGACCGGGAACAGGGCCTGGATGGCGATCACGATGCGCGGGACCTTCTTGTACAGGCCCATCACGCTGATGTTCCACATATAGATGTAATAGCCGACGCTCTCGCCAAAGATGATGGAGAAGTCCTTCCGGAGCCACCCGTACACGTACAGGATGACCGCCCCGATGCTGCTCAGGATCCAGTAGATGCCCGGAGACTCCACCGAATGGGATTTCTCCGAGAGATACCACTGGATGAGGATGCGCACTCCGTAGACGCCCATCCCCGCAAAGCCGATAAGGTAGACCCAGAAAGGACTGTCCATAGGTGATTACGGCCGGGGTTCGTGGTAGAACCGCATCCAGACCGCATCCTGAAGATCCTCCGGCAGGCCGCGCAGGACCGCGCGGGTGGTGTTCTTCGGGAAGTCGCTGTAACGCAGGAAGATGAGGCCGTCCAGGCTGTCACAGAAGAGCGGGTCCACGTTGAAGCAGACCAGCCGGGCATTGCAGCTGAAATACTTCCGAACGAGCACCGGCAGGCGGTACTTGCCGTCCGACAGGGCCAGGATAGCCCGGTCGAGGGCGTCGATGTTGCCCGCGGGAATCCGCAGGTCGTCGGGGTTCACGTGGAGGAAATCCGGCACGAAGGGATGCGAAGGCTGCGCGATGCGCGCCGCATCCGGCATCGGATAGTTCTTCGTGACATAGTCCACGATCAGGCTCTTGTAGAAGTGCGGGATGTCGTTGCTGATACTCACGGGGCCGGAGTAGTACTCCAGCTCGGGCATCTTCAGCACCGAGACGGCGAGACCGGTCAGCAGCAGCCGGAGCGGCTGGATTTCCCGCTGGTATTTCCGGACGATGAAGGAACGGCCGAGCTCCATCGAGCGGGACAGGAAGGATTCCGCCTGGTCCCCGTACTTGACGAGGGAGTCCGAGTAGAACCCGGGCCGGCCGCCGTGCTCCCGGATGATTTCCGGGCCGAAGCCGAGGCGGTAGGCGCCCACGATTTCCCGGTTCGGGATATGCCAGAGCACCATCTGCTTGTAATAGGCGTCATATTCGTCCGTATCGGACGCCAGGCCGGTGCCTTCGCCGATCGCGCGGAAAGTCTCCTCGCGGAGACGGTAGAGTTCCCGCATCACGGTCGGGGCTTCCGCCGCAGGCAGGAGGTAGGCCCGATAGTCCCCGTTGTCGAACAGGATGTACTTTCCGAGCTTCTCCATTTCCGCACGGACCTCGTCCGCGGGGACGGGCTCCGCGAGCGGAGCCGGCGCAGCCTGCAGGGAGGGCTTGGGGGGCTCCTGAAGCTGCCCTTCCAGCGCATAGGTCCGGTTGCGGAGGTATCGGCCCAGGGCGGGCACGTCCATCGCCGCGATGTCCGCGGCGGGGATGGGCTGGCCGATCCGCACCCGGATCACCGTGCCGCGCTTGTTGAACACCTCGTGGATGAGGCGGGCGGTGCGCAGCCGGGGATGGATCCGGCCGAGGAGATGGAAGGACTTCGAATTGCCGCCTTCGAAATAGATGGGCACGACCGGGAAACCGGACTTCTTGATGAGCTTGACGATATTCTCCGCCCAGGGGATGTCTTCCACGACTTTCCCTTCCCCGAGGGACGTCCTGTTCTTGCCTTTCTGCCAGGTGGCCACTTCGCCGGCCGGGAACAGGCCCAGCGGATGCCGGTCCGCGATATGTCCCAGCGCGGCGCGGATGCCGGAGATGCTCCGGGCGCCGCCGCTGGAGAAGTTGTCCACGGGGATGAAGCTGTCCTTGAGGCTCGGGATCATCGACAGGAAGAAGGTCGTCAGGATCTTGTAGTCCGGGCGGCGGGCGCCGACCACGGCGCTCAGGATCATCCCGTCCAGGCTGCCGTAATGGTGGTTGGAGACCGTGATGAATCCGCCCTCCGCCGGGATGCGCTCCAGCTGCTCCGGCGGGATCTCGTACCGGACGCCCACCTCCTCGAGCACGCGGGCCGAGAATTCGGGGCCGAAGGATTCGTGGAACTTGTGGTGGATGCGGTTCACTTCCTTGAACTCCAGGAGCCGGTAGGCGGCCGCGGCGATCCGCCGGCCCAGCCAGCCCTTGATTCCCAAGAGTTTCTGAAGTTCGTCCACCTCCAGGACGGTGGTTTTGGCCATAGGCTCGGTTTTAGTAGCTTGCTCTTTCATCATTCGATTATCAAAGGTAGCAATTTTCCACGAAATAACCTTATCTTTGTCCCCGCTATGCAGCATCTGGGTGAAATCATCTCGCTGATGGTCGCCGTCTTCTGGACGGTGACGGCCATCTTCGCCGACAAGGCGAGCCACCGGATCGGGTCGATGTCGACCAATGTCCTCCGCCTGGCGATGGCCTCCGTTTTCCTCGCCATCCTGCTTTGGGTCACCCTCGGTCATCCCTATCCCCTGTATGCCGACGGCAAGGCCTGGCTCTGGCTCGGCCTCTCCGCCCTGGTGGGCTACGTGTTCGGGGACTGGTGCCTTTTCAACAGCTACCTCGTGATCGGCGCGCGCTTCGGCCAGCTGTTCATGACCCTCGCTCCCCCGATGGCCGCCATCGCCGGCTGGGCGATGCTCGGGGAAACGCTCACCTGGAAATCGATGCTCGCGATGGCCGTGACCCTCAGCGGCATAGCCATCTCCATCTTGAGTAAAGGAGAGGGTCACACGGTGAAGCTCTCCCTGCCGCTGAAAGGGGTGCTGCTGGGCCTCGGCGCCGGCGCCGGACAGGGTGTCGGCCTCGTCCTCAGCAAGATCGGCATGCAGCATTACGAAGCGGCCGTCCCGGCGGGCGCGCCGGAACTGATGGGCACGATGCTGCCCTTCGCGTCCACGATGATCCGCGCGCTCATCGGCTGTGCCGGATTCCTTGCCCTGATGGCCCTGCAGAAGGATCTTCCCCGCCTGAAAGCGGCCTTCCACGACCGCAAGGGCCTGGCCTATGTGGCCATCCTCACCCTCTTCGGCCCCGCCCTCGGCGTCTCCCTCTCCCTGATGGCCGTCCAATACACGGACGCCGGCATCGCCTCGACGCTGATGGCCCTGACGCCCGTCCTCATCATCCTCCCCTATGCCCTGATATACAAGCAGAAAGTCCGCCCGAAGGAAATCATCGGCGTGACGGTGAGTATGGTGGGTGTGGCGATGTTCTTCCTAATGTGACAGCCTCCGGCGCCCGGAGAAGAACCGCTGCGGCAGTTCCATCGCGAGGATGATGCCCAGCACGATGGCGATGGCCACCTTGCCGGCCAGGAAGCCCGCGTCGCTCGACTGGGCGATCTGGCTGGAAATCAAGTAATAAGTGCACCAGAAAACGCCCGCTCCCGGAACGAGCGGAAAGATGCCGCACAGCAGGAAGACGGCGGCGGGGCATTTCTCGATGACCGCGAAAATGCGCGAAAGGATGCCGATGAACACCGTCGACAGCAGCGTCGCGATGGCGGCGGACATTCCGGCGTGCCGGAACAGGACCAGATAGAGGAGCCAGCCCAGCGCCCCGACGACCCCTGAAGGGACATACTGCTTCCGGGGAACGCCGAACAGGACGGCGAAGGCGGTCGTGCCGATGAAGGCGGCCAGGGTCTGGACCGGCAAACCCGCCGTTTCCGGATTCACCCAGACGCCGTTCAACTGGATCAGGCCGCCGGCCACGGCCCCGTCCAGCACGAAGCCGACGCTGACGCCGATGGCGATGCAGAAAAAGCCCAGCAGGGCGTCCGTGAGCCTCGTCAGGCCGGCGAGATAGTCGGCATTGGCGAGGTCCCGGACCCCGTTCACGAAAGGAACTCCGGGGATGAGCGGCATAATGGCACCGATGATGATGTTGGCGAGGCTGTTACCGAAACCGAGGCGGTAGCATCCCACACATAACAGGGTGGCCACCAGCGCATTGCTGATTCCGCTTACGATGCGGGACATATACCGGCCGCTCACCAGGAAGATGAATACGTTCAGCAGCAGACCCACGACGAATGCCGCGCCGCAGTCCAGCCAGCCGCCGCCGAAGACGGCGCAGAAGCCGGCGGCGCCGAAGGCGGAACCCAGCGTCTGCTCCCACATCGGCTTCGCCGGGGTGTTCCGGATCGTCTCCAGGCGCGAGCGGGCCTCCTCCAGCGTGCATTTGCCCGCGGAAATGTCATAGCTGAGCTGGTTCACCTGCACCACTTTCTGGAGCTGGATGGGCCGGATGGGGATGAACTCCACATTGGCATACGTCGACGCCTGTCCGCCGGCCTTCTCCACCTTCCCGGCGCTGCCGGTGGTGAAAATGCCGTTCGAGAGGACGAAGAAATTGCCCCGGTCCACCCCGTAATAGGTGGAAATCCGGGCCATGATGTCCTCCACGCGGGAAATCTCCGCCCCGTTCTCAAGCAGGATGTGTCCCGCAATCGAGGCGACTTCCAGGACCTCGGAAAAGTCGTGCTGCTGTTCCATAGTACAAAGATAATAGATTTCTCGACAAGCCCGCCATATCAAGGGTCACTTCTCGAAATGCTGGTAGTCCTGGACGGAGCGCCAGGCGCCGCCCCAGACGAAGCCGCGGGCGCGGAAGAGTTTGTAGCACAGGTCTTCCTTGTCGATCTTGTGCGGGAAATCCCGGGTGCGGTCCGCGTAGGCGGAGGCACCGGCGGGGCGCACGCGGGACGGACGGACGTAGGGATTCTCGAAGGGGTTGATGTCGACAGCCAGGCCCAGCGCGTGCTTGGAGAGCTCCCGCATCCCGGTTTTCCTCCGGTAGTTGAAGCAGGACGTGTTGTCGGCCGCCATGGAAGCCTCGTCGTCTCCCCCGAAATCGTCGATGAGCCGGATGCTGCGAATCGGATAGCGGGCCTCGTACAGGTCGTGGAAAATGGCCACGAGATCCTCGGCGATGGCCTTGTTGCACACCAGTTCCCCTACCTGCTCCCGGCCCTCGAAATCGACATAGGACAGCCGCAGATAGCGGAGGTCCGAGAGCTTGATTTCCGCGTCGTTCGGGTAGGAAACCCCGCGCATGCGGGCCTCGACGGACGCCGGAATGGGCTCAGACGTGAAAACGGTCGCTGCGGGAGCCACTTCCGCAACCGGCTCGGACTCGGGCGCTGGCGCGCTCCCCTGCCGGCATTGACAGCCGGCAAGCAGGCCCAGGGCGGCGGCTATCGACAGGAACTTTCTCATTTTTCGGAGGCGGCGGCGCGGAACATCGCCCGCAGTGCGTCGATGGATTTGTGGATGTCGTATTCTTCCGTGGACTCGGCGTAGCGCCAGCCCATCTCGTGACGCTCCTCCGGATGGTCCAGCCAGTAGTCGATGCACGCGGCCAACGCCTTGGGATCCTTGGTCGGGAACAGGCTGTGCTCGTCCAGGGCGAACTGGGAGGTGGCCGTGAGCTCCCCTTCCGCAATCACGGGCACGACAGCCTGCTGGAGGGCTTCCAAGGCCGACAATCCTTCGACCTCGACCGTGGCGCAGTGGATGTACAGGTCCGCCTTCGCGGCCAGTTTCCGGAGGCCGTCCCGGTCGTGGAACCGGAAGATGGGATCGTACTTCACGACGCCTTCCTCATAGAGCTTGTGCGCCTGCTGCTTCACGCTCTCCGCTTCGGGGCCGCGGCCGGCGAAATACAGCTGGATGCGGTCCGCATACTTGGAATAATGCATCGCCTCCAGCAGCGTCGGCTGGTCCTTCTCCACGGCGAGGCGGCCGATGCACACGATGAGGAAAGGACGGGAAGGGTCGTCGTCCTGCTCCACGCGGGTGACCTTGTCGGGAATGATGCCGTTGGAGATCAGGTGCAGGCGGGCCTTGAAGCCGAACTTCTGCAGGCGTTCCAGCACGTTCTCCGTGGGGCACTGGATGTCCGAGCAATAGTTGAACACGAAGTCCCGCCAGGCCCGGAGCATATTGTAATTGAGGAACTTCCAGTCTCCGAGATTGATCGAACAGAAGAGGTTCTCCGGGTGCAGGTGATAGGTAGCCGTGCAAGGAACGCCATAGTACTTTGCGATCCGGGCCGTCACCATCTGGATGATGAACGGCTCCTCCAGATGCACGACATCGGCCCAGAGGACGGCCTCCTTGATCACGGAGATGTCCGTCCGGGCGAACTTGTAGCCGTGGGACTGGACGAGACCGTCGAAGACCGGGACGTGGAAATCGGCCAGGACATAGTCCGGCTGGGGCCTTTCGGCCTCATGATTGCGGCCGGAAAGGACGCGGACCTCCTCCCCCGCCTCGCGGAGATATTGGACCGTCCGGCGCGCGGAAGCGGACAGGCCGTTCCCGGACGCGTAGAAATTATTGACGACAAAGAGGATTTTCATAGTCTAGTAATTGAAGCGGAACTCGTCGACATACATCGTGCTGCCGCTGCCGCCGGTGAAAGAGCCGCCGTCGCGGCTGGGCGTTACATAAATGAACGCATAGCGGGGCGTCTTTCCGTTGCGGTACTTGAAGTTGATTTCAAAAGGAATGTACCCGCCGGTATCCTTTTCCAGGTCCATGACGGCGCGGGCGATCAGGTGCGGATCCTTGTCCGCGTCCACGAAGGGCTCTTTCGTGGTATCGACGTGCTTCAGGCCTTCCCAGTCGGTCAGGATCACCTCGATCCGGCCGACATCCGGCCTGCCTTTCCGGTCCAGGTACGGTTCCTTGGCGTAATTGACGGGTTTCGGGATGTAATGGACATAGCCCGAGAGGCTCTTCGGGCGGCCGGAGAACGGGACGCCGAAGTCCAGGTCGGCCCCGGACAGGTCCACCACCTTGTTGAAGCGGCCGGTGAAGAGATTGCCGGCGACAAAGGCCCACAGGACCTTCTTGCTGACCACTTTCGCCGCCGCCTTCCCCTTTCCGGACACGGCCACGTGGTCGTATTCCGGAGTCGTGGTGTTGACGCCCAGGAGGCTCAGTCCCTTGTTGGCGGAATCCCAGACCCGCTCAGCGGCCGGGGCTTCTTTCGCATACGGGTACCAGGACCCGCCGGTCCTGGACCACGTGTCGAACCCCATCCCCGGGATCTGCTGGGCCTGCGCCGTCTGCGTCAGCCAGAAGGCCAGGACCGCCCAAATAACTTTCTTTTTCATTTGCGCTGCAAAATTAGCAAATTCCGGGCTAAACCGCTATATTTGTAAGTTGTTTGGCAAAACCTATGGGACTGCTGCTCATATTCCTGTTCGGGGCGATGGCGATCTCCTTCCTGTGCTCACTGCTGGAGTCCACCCTTCTCTCCACCCCCATCTCCTACCTCTCGATGAAAGAGGAAGAAGGTGACAGGAACGCCATTCTCTTCTCCAAGCTCAAGGACAATCCGGACCGTCCCCTGACGGCCATCCTCTCGCTGAACACCATCGCCAACACGGTGGGCGCCGCCGGCGTGGGCCAGCAGGCCGCCGAGCTGTTCGGCAGCCAGTGGTTCGGCCTGGTCTCCGCCATCATGACGATCCTCATCCTCGTCTTCTCCGAGATCATCCCCAAGACCATCGGCTCCTACCACTGGAAGAGCCTCACCTGGCTTTCCCGCATCATGAAGGGCCTGATGGTCATCCTGTACCCCGTCGTATGGCTCGTGGAAAAGCTCCGCAAGCGCATCGCCGGCGACGAGCCGGACACCGGCATCTCCCGCGAGGAGGTGTCCGCGATGGCGAACATCGGCGAGGAAGAAGGCGTGATCGACAACTCCGAGAACAAGGTCATCCAGAACATCATGAAGCTGGACGACATCAAGGCCTATGACGTGATGACCCCGCGCGTGGTCGCCGCCATCGCGCCGGAGAACATGACCCTCAAGCAGTTCTACAAGCAGGAGGAGCTCTCGCACAACTCCCGCATCCCCGTGTACGCGGACTCCCCGGAATTCATCACCGGCTACATCCTCCGCTACGACGTGCTGGAGAACCTCGCCGAAGACAAGTTCGACACCCGCCTCAGGAGCATCAAGCGCAAGATCGCGGCCTTCCACGAGGAGACCAGCGTGAGCGACATCTGGGAAGCCCTCCTCAAGAGCAAGGACCAGATCGCCCTGATCATCGACGACTACGGCTGCTTCCAGGGCCTCATCACCCTCGAGGACATCATCGAGACCATCCTCGGAATGGAGATCATCGACGAGAACGACACGATCACCGACATGCAGCAGTATGCGAAGGAGCGCTGGCTCAAGCGCAAGAACCAGTACAAGCAGATCGTGCTCCCCGACGAGGATGCCGACGCCTGACCCCCGGGACATATCGTGAAACGCATCGCCGTCATAGGAGCCGGTGCCGCCGGCTGTTTCTGCGCCGCCGAACTCCGGCGGCTGCGGCCGGAATACCGGGTCGACGTGTACGAGGCCGGCCCGAAGGCCCTGGCGAAGGTCGCCGTCACCGGCGGCGGGCGCTGCAACCTCACGAACTCCTTCGAAGGCATCCGGAGCCTCGCCGAGGCCTATCCCCGCGGCGAACGCCTGATGAAGCGCCTCCTGAAACGGTTCTCGCAGGAGGACGCCTGGCGCTGGTTCGAGTCCGCCGGCGTCCCGCTCGTCCTCCAGGAGGACCACTGCGTGTTCCCGCAGTCCCAGGACGCGATGGACATCGTCCGCGCCCTGCTCCGCCGGATGGAGGGAGCGAATCTCCAGCTCCGTACGCCGGTAAGGCGCATAGAGACCCCCGATCAGGTCGGGGGTGACGGGAACGATCCAATCGGCGGGGGTGACGGGAACGTCATGCCCGGCTCGACCGGGCATCTGCTCGTCGACGGCGAGCCCTACGATGCCGTCGTCGTCACCACCGGCGGGGCCCCGAAGGGGCTGCCGATGCTGGACGGGCTGGACCTGGAATGGGTTCCGACGGTCCCCTCGCTGTTCACCTTCACCGTCCGGGACGAAGGGCTCCGGAGCCTGATGGGCCTGGTCGTGGACGCGTCCGTGTCCATTCCCGGCACCGCCTTCAAGGCCGACGGTCCCCTCCTCATCACGGACTGGGGTTTGAGCGGCCCGGCCGTCCTGAAACTCTCCGCCTACGCGGCCCGGCATCTGCACGATACCGGTTACAAAGCGCCCCTCTCGGTGAACTGGCTCTCCTACAACGAGGCGGAGGCGCGGGAAATCCTTCTGGAAACCGCTGCCGGAAATCCCCGCAAGCAGGTTTCCAATACACCTGTAGCGGGGCTTCAGGCCCGGCTATGGAACCACTTGAACGCCAAGGCCGGACTCCGGCCGGACATCCGCTGGGCGGAGCTGGGGTCGAAAGGCTTGAACAAGCTCGTGAACACGCTGACACAGGATTCCTACGAGATGGCCGGCAAGACGAAGTTCCGCGAGGAATTCGTCACCTGCGGCGGCGTCGCCCTGGGCAATCTGGATCCCGCCACCCTGGAGAGCAGACGCCATCCCGGCCTGTACTTCGCCGGCGAGGTGCTGGACATCGACGCCATCACCGGCGGATTCAACCTGCAGGCGGCCTGGACCACCGCATACACGGTCGCCCGGTCTATCGCTTCGAAAGGGTGATCTCCGCGGTTTCCATCCGGACGAACCGCATCCCGCAGTTCGCGGCAAAATCCCGGTCATAGTCCGAGTCCCCCAGCATCAGGCTCCGTGCCGGAGCGATGTCCGGATAATCCCGGCAAGCCGCCAGGAACATCCCCGTCTGGGGCTTCCGCATCGGGTGATCCGGCGCCAGTTCCGCGCAGGTGTAGATGGTGTCGATCCGCCCGCCGGCGGCTCCGATCTCCGCCAGCATCCGGGCGTGCACCGCATCCAGTTCTTCCTGCGTCATCTTCCCCTTGCCTACGCCCCGCTGGTTGCTCACCACGATGATGTGCCGGAACTTCGCGGCCCACTTCCGGAGAGATTCCAGGATGCCGGGCAGGAAGGCGAACTGGTCCCAAGCACGGACATAATCCCCCGGAAGCCAGCGGTTGATGACCCCGTCGCGGTCCAGGAACAGGGTATCCGCATCGGCGGCGAGAACCGCATCGGACGCTTTCAAAACTGCCTGGATTTCAGGCAGTTCCCGCTGGGCGCGAGCATAGTCTTCGGGAACGCCGATGTCGATGAAATACCCGTCCTGCACTTCCCCCGCGACCAGGCCGTAATCCGCCAGGGGTTCCAGGACCTCCCGCTCGAACGAGTAGTTCTTCGGGAACAGGGACATATCCAGCTGGGAACGGTCGATGGCGTAGACGCCGCCGTTGATGAGGCCCTCGGCGCAAGGCTGCTTTTCCCGGAATCCGGTCACCAGGTCGCCGTCCCAGTCCACCGCGCCGTAGCGGTCGAAATCCCGCATCGGTTTCAGCGCCAGCGTCACCGGGGCGGTGAAAGAAAGGGCGTTCAAATCGACATTGTAGAAGGTGTCGCCGTTGAGGACGAACACCTGTTTTTCCCGGCACTTCTGCAAGGCCAGGCGGATGCCGCCGCCGGTGCCCAGCGGTTCCTTCTCCACGGCGAAACTCACGGCGAAGGGCCATTCCCGGCCCTGGACGAAATCCATCACCTGCTCCCGGAGATAGCCGACGGAAAGCACCACGTGGCGCACACCGAAGCGGGAAAGCCACTCCAGCTGGTACTTCAGGAAAGGCTTCCCGTCCACGGGAGCCATACATTTCGGGATTTCGCCGATGACCCCGCGGAGCCGGGTGCCGAGCCCGCCGGCGAGGATTACCGCTTCCATTGCTCGGGGACTTTGTCCGTGTCGTACACGCGCCAGGCGTGGGCGCCCCGTTCCGTGAACTGGAAGGGGACGACCTTGCCCGGAAGGCCTTCCAGGGCCCGTACGACAGCCATTTTGCGGGCAGGAGGAACCATCAGCATCATAAAGCCTCCGCCGCCTGCGCCGGATACCTTTCCGGCGACGGCCCCGGCGCCCATCGCGGCGTCGAAGGCTTCCTGGATGACGGGATTGGTGATGGCGCCGGCCATCTTCTTCTTGTCCTCCCAGGCCTGGCCCAGGATCCGGCCGAATTCCGCCATATCGCCCTTCAGCAGGGCCAGCTTCATATCCGTGGAACTCTGCCGGATGCGATGCATCGCCTCGATGGCGACGGCGTTGCCGGAGGAGGTGTTCTTCTGCTGCTCGCTGATGATGGCGGCGCTGGAACGGGAGCGCCCGGTATAGTAGAGGACCATCGACGATTCCAGTTCGTCCACGATCCAGGACTTGATCTTGAGGGGATTGACGATGACGATGTCGTCCCGGAGGAATTCCATGAAGTTGAACCCGCCGAAAGCGGCCGCGTACTGGTCCTGCTTGCCGCCGGCCAGGGCGAGGTCCTTCCGTTCGATCTCGTACGCCAGACGGGCGGTTTCGTAGTCTCCCAGGGGCAGGTTCATCCACTCGGCGAAGCACTTGAGGATGCACACCACCATCGTGGACGAGGTGCCCAGGCCGGAACCGGCCGGCGCATCGTTGTAGGTGGTGATCCGGAAAGCGCCCGGAACGGGGCCGAAATCCCGGACGATGCGCTGGTAGACGCCCCGGATGAGGTCCGGAGCGGACGCGAGCGTCGCATCCAGCGGACACTCGACGTGCCTGTCGCAGTCGTACGCGTCGACCACGACCGTCCCCCCCGGCTGCGTCTCGATGGTGCAGTAGGCGGAAAGGTTGATGGTGGCGTTGAGGATCTGCCCCCCGTACAGGTCGCTGTAGGGCGAGACGTCGCTGCCTCCCCCGGCGAGGCCGAGCCTGAGCGGCGCTTTGCTTCGGATAATCATACGGTCGTGTTCAATTCGTACAAATTTAGCTATCTTTGTCCAAATTACCAACGATGAGAGACGGACTGCAAACCTACGTCGAGGCGGAGATCCTCCCCCGCTACCGGCACTTCGACAAAGCCCACCAGGAAGACCACGCCCGGAGCGTCATCTCCCAGGCGCTGGAACTGGCCCGCCACTATGACGTGGACCCCGACCTGGTATACACGGCGGCGGCCTATCACGACACGGGCCTCGCCGTGGACCGCGCCACCCACCACCTGGAATCCGGGAAGATCATCCGCGCCGACGCCCGGCTCCGCGACTGGTTCACCGAGGAGGAGATCGAGACCGTCGCCCAGGCGGCGGAAGACCACCGCGCCTCCGCGAAAACGGCCCCCCGGAGCATCTACGGCCGCCTCATCGCCGAGGCCGACCGCCTCATCGACCCCCTCACCATCATCCGCCGGACCATCCAGTTCGGCCTGTCGCATTACCCGGAGCTTTCGCAGGAAGGCCACTGGGAGCGCACCCTGGAACATCTGCGGGAGAAATACGGCGACGGCGGCTACCTGCGGCTCTGGATTCCGGAATCGCCGAACGCGGAGAGACTGGAAGCGCTCCGCAAGATCATCCGGGACCCGGAAACCTTGCGGAGCGTCTTCGAAAAGCTCTTTGCGGAAGAAACCGCTACTGGGCGAGCGCAGCCATCTTCTGCTTCACGGCCGTGATGCGCTCGGTCGCGTCCGGATACCCCGTCTCCTGCGCCTTGGAATAGTACAGGACGGCCTTCTCGTACATCTCGAGGGTCAGGGACTTGACCTTGGCCTTGTCCTTGCGGCGGGAGACCGTCGGCGACTCGTCCCCCAGTTCCTCGAAATCCACGCCGGCCTGGAAGAGCATCCGGGCCTGCTCGCGGACCGCCTTCGACAGGTTCTCCTGCTGCGCGGAGATGGTCTCATTCTGCTGGGCAATGGTCCCGTGCTGGGCGGAAATCATCTCGTTCTGCTCGTTGATGGTGCGGTCCTTGTCCTGGATCTCGGCCTTCAGGTCCTCGATCTCCTTCTCCTTCTCGGCGATGACCGTCTTGAGGCTGGAGACCAGTTTCCTGTACTGGGCGTTGTCCTGGGTGAGGCGCTCCAGCTGGCTCAGTTTCCCCTTGATGTCCGAGATGCTGTTCTCGATCATCTCCACCTGGTTCAGGCGCGCGGTCCCCTGCTCCAGGTCGGTGCGAAGCACGGCCGTCGAACCGGAAATCTGGGACAGCTCCTGGAGGATGTTGTCCACGGCGGTCGCCTGCTCGATGTAGCTGTCCCGAGTGGCTTCCGCACTGACTTTCAAGTCGTTGTAGGCATTGACAACGGCGTCGTATTCTTCCTTCGGGACCGTGGTCCCCTGCTGGAACTGGCAGGCGGTCGCGAGGGCCGCCGCCACGAGGATTATCGGGAGAGCTCGCATAGGAAATTCGTCTTTTCGAACCGGATGGTCGTGAGTTTGAGGTCGGAACGGTAGGAGATGCTGCCGGAGCCCAGTTCGTCGGAGGAGACGGTGCCGTCTTCCGCGATGGTGAAGGAATACACCGTGGGGCCATAGACCGTCACGCGGGCGATCTGGTACTGGCGTTCCGCAATCTTCTTCACGGAGGCCGTCGCATAACGGGTTTCCCCGTCCGAGGTGAACTTCATCGAGTAGCTGCCCTCCAGGTTGCCGATCTTCTGGACATCCGGGAGGAGGCTGACTTGCTGGACGGAACGCCCCGCGCAGCTGCCCAGGACGAGGGCGGCGGCAAGGGCGGAAAGAGCCAGGCGGAAGGGTTTCATATCGTTCTTTTACTTAAGGATCGCATCGGCAAGGGCCTCCAGGGCGGGAAGGTCGCTGTCCTTCATCCGGCTGCGGAGGGTGACGGTCTCCCCCACGATCTCCACGTCCTTCATCGCGCCGAACAGTTCCTTCATCACCTTTCCGGCGGACGGGGCCCAGGTCCCGTTCTCGACGAGGGCGACCTTCCGGTTCTGCCAGGACTTCATCTGCAGGGTGTGGATGAAGTTGTAGGCCGGGGAGAAGAGGCCGCCGTCGTAGGAGGCGGCGCAAAGCACCATCTTCCCGTAGCGGAAGGCGTCTTCCACGGCCTCGGCCTGGTCGTCGCGCGTCAGGTCCGCGAGCGCCACCTTCGGGCAGCCCTTGGCCAGCAGGATTTCCTTCAGCTTTTCCGCTGCAACCATCGTACCACCGTGAATGGATGCGCAGGCGACGAAGACGCCTTCCGTCTCCACGCCATAGGAGCTCCAGGTCTGGTACAGGCCGATGTACTCGCCGAGGTTCTCGCGGAGGACGGGGCCGTGGAGCGGGGCGATGACCGCCGGAGCGAGCGGGAGCACCTTTTTCAGGAGCACCTGCACGGGAGCGCCGTATTTTCCGCAGATGTTGAAGTAGTAGCGGCGGGCCTCGCAGGCCCAGTCGTCATCCTCTTCCCCGAAATAGCCGCACTTGGACAGGGCGCCGAACTTGCCGAAGGCGTCGGCGGCGAACAGGACCTTGTCCTTGCGGTCGAAGGTCACCATCACTTCCGGCCAGTGCACCATCGCGGCGAGGATGAACTGCAGCGTGTGTGCGCCGAGCGCGAGGGTGTCCCCCTCCTTCACGGCGAGCGTGTTGAAAGTCTCCCCGTCGAAGAACTGGCCCAGGAAGACAAGCGCCTTCGCCGTGGCGACAATCCGGACGTCCGGATACTTCCGGGTGAGCTCCAGGATGGTTCCGGAATGGTCCGGTTCCATGTGATGGACCACCAGGTAGTCTGGTTTCCGGCCGCCGAGGGCCTCCTCCAGGTTCGCCAGCCACTCCTCCCCCTTGCGGGCGTCGACCGTGTCCATCACGGCGACTTTTTCGTCCAGAATGACATAGGAGTTGTACGCCATCCCCTCTGGAACGACATACTGGCTTTCAAAAAGGTCGAGGTCCACATCGTCGACGCCGATGTACTGGATGTCGGAAGTAATGCTCTTGATCATGGCTTTGTATTTATCATACAAAGATAACCCTTTTTTCCGGACGAAAAAAGGGTTGGACAGGGAATGGAAAGGGTTATTCGCTGTAGTTGTGGTCCACCGTGACAAGGACCGTCCTGCCGGGGAGCAAAGCGCTCAGTTCCCGGGTCAATTCCTGGCTGAGCGCCGGCTCGTCCCGGACCGACAGGTCGGGGACGACGTCGACGGTCACCAGGTTCTCTTTCTCGTCATAGAAGAAGCCGTGGATCTGGTCCAGGTCCTTCCGGGCGGTCAGCGTCCGCAGCACCAGGGACTGGATTTCCGCCCGCTGGTTCTCGCCCGTGGCGACGGCGTAGACACCCACGGTCATCACGATCGCATGGTCCCGGTACATCTGCAGAGTGATCTTGCGGGAGAGCCCGTGGATGTCCTGCGCCGTCAGGGTGTCGTCCACGCTGATGTGGAGCGAGCCGATCATCACTTCCGGGCCGTAGTTGTGCAGGATGATGTCGTACACGCCGTGCACCTCGTCATAGGCCATGACCTCTTTCTTGATTTCCGCGACCAGTTCCGGGGAGACGCGCGAACCCAGCAACTCCCCTACCGGCGATGCCAGCATCTCGATGCCGGCCTTGATGATGACAGCCGATATCAACGTGCCCAGGATACCGTCCAGCGAAACGCCCCAGAGGAGCATCACGCCGGCTGAGACAAGCGTCGCGAGCGTGATGACGGCATCGAAGAGGGCGTCGGAGCCGGAGGCGGTCAGCGCGTCGCTCTTGAGCCGGATCCCCTGCCGCTTGACATACCAGCCCAGCAGCAGCTTCACGACGATGGCGACGACAATGACAATGAGCGTGGTGGTCGTGTAGCTGGGCTCGGTCGGCTCGATGATCTTCTTGACGGATTCGATCAGGGAGGTGATGCCGGCGGACAGGACGATGACGGCGATGATGATGGAGCTGAAGTACTCCACCCGGCCGTAGCCGAACGGATGCTTCCGGTCGGCAGGGCGCTGCGAGAGCTTGGTGCCGATGATGGTGATGACGCTGGAAAGGGCGTCGCTGAGGTTGTTGACAGCGTCCATCACGATGGCGATGCTGCTGGACAGGAAGCCCACGAGGGCCTTGAAGGCGGCCAGCAAGACGTTCGTGACGATGCCGACAATGCTGGTCCGGATGATTTGCGCACTACGGTTCATAGCTGCAAAGTTACGAGTTTTTGGCCGGGATTGGCTGGCTTGTCCGGAATATATTTGCTAACTTTGGTCTCCGAAATGAAGAAAAGAGCCCTTTTGACCTTGTCCTGCCTCGCGGCAGGGCTTTCCGCCGGGACCGCTTCCGCCCAATCCCGCCCCGAATCCATCGACAGCATCACCGTCACGGCAACCCGCGTGCCCGTGGCCCTGCATAGCACCGCCCGCATCGTCACCCTCATGGACAGCATCACCATCGCCTCGGCCCCGGCCGAGACCGTCAACGACCTCCTCAAGTACGCCCTGGGCGTGGATGTGCGCCAGCGCGGCGCGATGGGGATGCAGACGGACATCAGCATCCGAGGCGGCACCTACAACCAGGTCGCCGTCCTGCTGGACGGGATCAACATCACCGACCCGCAGACGGGGCACAACTCCTTCGACTTCCCGGTGAACCTCTGCGACATCGAGCGCATCGAGGTGCTCGAGGGCCCTGCCGCGCGCGTGTACGGGACCTCTTCCCTGCTGGGAGCCGTCAACATCGTCACGCGGAAAGCCCCGGAGAACGCGGTGACCGCCAGCGTGGAAGGGGGATCTTTCGGGGCGTTCGGCGCCACGGCATCGGCCGAAATCAAGCATCGGGGCGGCTTCAACAGCCTGTCCGCCGGCTATCAGCGCAGCGACGGCTACAGCCGGAACGCCGCCGGCGGGCTGAACAGCGACTTCGGCGCCGCCAAGGCCTTCTGGCACGGCGCGCACGACTTCGGCCGTCGCGACCTCCGCTGGCAGGCCGGCGTGAGCAACAAGGACTTCGGGTCCAGCACCTTCTACAGCGCCCAGTTCGACGACCAGTTCGAGCACACGCTGAAGACCTTCGCCTCCGTCAAGTCGGAAGGGAAAGGCGCCCTGCATTTCACGCCCGCCCTGTACTGGAACCACGGCGAGGACCGCTTCGAACTGTTCCGCGGCGCGCCGGACAAGTATCCGTTCAACTACCACAAGACCGACGTCGTCGGCGCAAACCTGAACTTCCGGGTCGATTCCCGGCTGGGCCAGACGGCCTTCGGCGCCGAGGCCCGGCACGAACGGATCGTCAGCACGAACCTCGGCGAGAAGCGGGCCCATCCGCAGGGTGTCTATGTCTGCGGCCTGGACCGGACGGCGTTCAACCTGTTCCTGGAGCACCACGTCGTCCTGGGACGGCTTTCCGCCTCGGCGGGACTGACGACCGTCTATAATACGGGAAACAAGGAAGGGATCCGCCTGTTCCCGGGCGTCGATGCCAATTTCCGGATCACCGACGCCGTGCGGCTGTATGCCTCCTACAATACGTCCTACCGGATGCCCACGTTCACGGAGCTGTACTACTCCGTGGGCGGCCACCTGGCGGATCCGAACCTGAAGGCGGAGAAGCTGCGCGCCCTGGAGGGCGGCGTGAAATTCCTCGGCCGGGGCGTCCGGGCCGTCGCGACGGTCTATTACAACCGCGGCTACGACCTGATCGACTGGATCAAGGACACGTCCGCCGGCGACGATGCGCCCTGGATGTCCGTGAACCATACGAGATTGAACACGCTGGGCCAGGAGGTCTCGCTCCGGATGTCGATGCCCGAGCTGCTGGGAAGACCCGGATTCTTCCTCCGCTCCCTGAGCCTCGGTTACAGCCACCAGGCGCAGGACAAGGCGCTGGAAGCGAACCTGCGGTCGATCTATTCGCTGGAATACATCCGCCACAAGGTGGTCGCCCAGGCCGACTTCCGCTTCTGGGACAAGTTGGCCGTGGACCTTTCCTGGCGCTATGTGGACCGGAACAGCGGGTCTGAGCTCCTGAAGCCCTACGCCCTGCTGGACGCCAAACTCGGCTACGATTTCCCGCGGCTGAACCTCTACCTGCGGGCCAACAACCTCCTGAACAGGACTTGGTACGACTTCGGGGACATCCCCCAGCCGGGCCTCTGGGTGATCGTCGGGGTTTCCTGCAAGCTCCCCTACTGAGCCACCTCGCACTCCATCTCGATCAGCCAGGAAGGCCGGCAGACGCGCGCTTCCAGAAGGATGCGGGGAACGGACGGGAACCGTTCCTGCATATAGGCGTCGATGACGGGACAATCCGAGATGTCCCGGAGATAGATGACGTAATAAGGCACCCGGTCCAGGCTCGATCCCCCTTCCTGCAAGAGAACGGAGATGTTCTCCAGCAACCGGTCCGCCTGCGCGACGACATCGCCCTCGTGCAGGACCCGGCCGCGGCTGTCGATGCTGGCGGTTCCGCTGATGAAAATCTGGCCGCCGGAGAGCCGGACGCCCCGCTCGAAAGCCACCCCATAATCGTGCGTAGGGCTCAAGTGCGAGAGGGCCTTCAGGTAGGTTTTGTCCGATTCCCGGATGTCCGGACGGGTGAGGAAGTCGATGGCGACGACCGCGTTGCGGCCCTCCGTCGCCCCGCCGATCCCCGTCGAAGCGATGTAATGAGTGTCGTGGGTGAGGCCTTCCTCGGCAAAGACATCGTTCCGGGCCTTCACGAGCCCGGCATAGTTGGCGTCGATGTCCCGGACATAGATCCAAGTGCGCACGCAATGGGTCTTCATCTCCAGTCCCAGCGGGCGGATCAGGTCGAGATACTTGCTGAACAGCAGCCGGGATTGCGCATAAGAATCTTTCCCGGCGGCCTCTTCCTCGGTGAGACGCAGGCTGTGGAACAGACCGGTTTTCTTTTCGGAAGCGGTCTGCACCAGCGCGGCGATCCGGCTTCCATCCAAGGGCGGCTGCTCCACGATGGAGACGGCCGCCGTCCGGGCCTGAGGCCAGGCCTCCAGGGCGGACCGGAGCGCATCGATCTGGTTCTGCGCGTCGCTCAGGAAGAAACGGACGAATACAGGGAGCCGCCCTTCGGCGCGCTCGTCGCCGAAGAAGCGGTCCATCCTGTCAAACAAGGACGCCAAGGCGCCGGAGAAGGTGTTTCCGGGCGCTGGACGAAGGATTTCAAATCGGTTCACGACACAAAGATAAGAAATCCCGGCCGGGTGACCAATACCCACAAATGGGGATTCAGAACGGGATTTCGAGCTTGAAAGTGAGATTCCGGCCCATATTGTAAATGCCGATGTCCTTAAGTCGGCTCAGATGAGGCACATAGACCGCATCGGTCAGATTGGAGCCGATCAGGTACAGGGACATCCGCTTTTTTCCCCGGATCACCACGTCCGTTCCGGCCGATGCGCCGAGAAGCGCATAGCCGGGTGTCGCCGTCTCCGTCGCGTCTTTCCCATAGAAACGGTCCTGTCGCAGGGTCCAGTCCACATTCAGGGCGACGAAGGCGTTGTTGAGGAGCCGGCCGTCGTGCGAGATTTCCCACTTGATCTCCGAGAACAGGCGCGGCGCTGGAATGAGCGGCAGGTCGTCTCCCCCGGCCTCGCGGGCGAAGACGCACGAGAAAGCGCTGCTCAAGTGCAGCTGATGGACCGGATGCACGTCAAAGCCGATTTCTCCGCCGTGAAGGTGCGCCAGGCCGCTCCGGAACACATACACCGGCAGTCCCTCGTCGGACAGGGCGCCGTTGCGGGCGGCAAAAATGTAATTGTCGATGCGGCTGGCGAACAAGGCGGCCTGGATCGAGACATGCTTGGCATTGAAATCCAAGCCCAGATCGCCTTGCAGGCTGTATTCCGGCTTCAGGTCCTTGTTGCCGACCTCGAACCGGAAAGTCCCTTCGTGCTCTCCGTTCGAACCCAGTTCGGCCAGATTCGGCGCGCGGAAACCGCGGGCGACATTGGCCCGGAAGGTGAAATGCTCCCCCAGCGGCCGGACGGCGCCCAGGCTCACGCTGACGCCCGGGAAACGCCGGCTGAAAGCCTCGAACCGGCCAGCCAGCGCTTCGCTGCGAAGCCAGCGGACATCGGCTCGGACACCGCCGGAAAGCGTCCACGCGCCCAGCGCCTTGGTGGCCGTGGCAAAGAGCCCGGCGTCCAGCAGGCCATAGGACGGGATCAGGTACTCGTCCCCCAGATTGTCGCTCTGCTGGGCCATGCCGGCCAAGCCGAACGCCGTCTTCCAGTCTTCGCCGGTCGTTCCCTGCCAGCGGAGGTCGTAATTCAAGGTATTCAGCCGGAAGTCCAGTCCGGGCTCGTCGGGCGCCTCCTCGAATTCCTGCCGGCGGTTCTGCTGCCAGCCGAGCAGGAGTTTCAGGTTCCCGGAGCCTGCGTGGAACGTATTGTCGGACACGACCTTATAATGTCGTACTTGCTGGAAAGGCAAGACGGGCGTATATCCGAAATTGTCCCCTTCTCCCTCGATCATTCCGGGCGTCAGGTGGAAATAGCTGAAACGGAGCCGGGAATAGCCCCAGGAGGCATTCCGGCCCAGCATCGCCGAAGCGGCCCGTTGGCGGTAGCCGGAATTGGCCACCGGCCCGTTGGCGGCATTGCGGTAGGCATGGACATACTTGTCCGAGAACCGGCCGTTCCAGATCCAGCCGCCCAGGTTGCCGTCCGCGGCCAGGGAATAAGTCGCGAGGCCGTTGTTCGTCTGGTATTCCGAGGATACGGTTCCGCCGATTTCCCCAGGCGCCCGGACGGGTTCCGGATGGAAGATGAGGATGCCGGCCAGGGCGTCCGAGCCATACATCAGGGACGCCGGCCCTTTGAGGATCTCGACGGAATGGACCCCGGCGCCATCCACTTCGATGCCGTGCTCGTCCCCCCATTGCTGTCCCTCCTGGCGGATGCCGTCGCTGACCACGACGACCCGGTTGAAGCCCATGCCCCGGATGACGGGCTTGGAGATGCCTCCGCCGGTGGTGATTTCGCTCACGCCGGGCTCCGCGGCGATGGCGCTGATGATGTTTCCGCCGGCGCGCGCGGCCAGGTCGGCCGGGCGGACCACCGAGACCGGCGCCGGCATCTCTTTCATTTTCGTGTCACCGGCCAGGCCCGTGACCACGGTTTCCTCGAGCTCCAGGTGCTTGAAAAACACGTCCGTGGAGTCGGGATGGCTCTCCTGAGCCATCGCCGCCCCCCATACGAGGAGCAGCGACAATGATAGCATTGTCTTGTTCATTCTGTTTAGTTGATTGTTCGGAAAAAAGGAACCAGGAAAACTAAAGGCAGAATGAAACAGGAGGCGCGCGGGGGGATGAAGGTTGGAAGGAGAGGAAGACCACGTCCTCGGGAATCGGAAGGGCATACGCTTCCGATTCAGTCGAATACGACCGGATGACCGTGTTTTCCGCGGGCACAAACTGCTGGAAAAGCAGCTGGCAGACCAGACACTCCCCTGTCGCCGTACCGGCCGACAGGTGTCCGTGATGCGGAAGATGCTGCGAGCAATCCTCGCAAAAAACATCTTCCGGCTGTCCCTGGTCGTGATGATGGAAAGGCGCAATGAACACCATCGGCAGGACGACCGACAGCAGCCAGGCGGCGAATATGCGTCTTTTCAAAGACATGGCGGGGGCAAAGATAAGAAATAATCCGTATCTTTGAACCATGTCAGCCATTCTTCATAGGAAAACGTTTCCCGACTTGACGGTGGACGAGCTCTACGAACTCCTGCGCGTCCGCAGCGA
>CAMNGM010000022.1 GCA_946538425.1 uncultured Bacteroidales bacterium
ACGTTCCCCGCGAACTCTTCGAGCCAGCGGGTCGCGATATCTATGAAGGTAGGGGTGTGGGGCATTCTTTAGAGAAATCAGGGGCTCCGTTGTGAAGCCCCTGAAGTTTAGCGATTAAAAGCTCTGGAACGTCGACCAGTTGTCATTGGCTTCGGCTGTGGCTTCGACGCCGTCCGGGAGGTTGGCGAAGAGGTCGAAGCCGGTCAGGTCCTCGATTTCATCAACGGTGACCGCGTAGTTGACGAAGCTGTCGTTCGTGTAGGTTTTGTGCTCGAACCAGAAGCCGATGGCTGAGGCCGACTGCACTTGCCCTCCGCTCATATGGACCTTCAGGAACGCCTTCCAGTAGTAGTTCGGGATCGGGAGCCGCGTGGGGTTCGCGTTCTGGCCGGTCGCACCGTCCAGGTAATTGATGGTCTCGCTCCCGCCGACCTTCCGGTAGGCCGGGCCGGTGGCCACGTATACGATGTCGCTGTCGGTCGTTACGAGATTCCGTTCCGCCGCCTCCAGCGAGCTCCATATCCCATCATTGAATTTCATTTGGATCTGGGGCGTCTGGTTCGTCGCGTAGTAGGTCTGCCGATTCATCTGCTGGTCTGACTTGCGGTCGGCGTTCGGGCACTGGTGGCCACGGGAGTAGTTGTTGTTCCCGTACATCGTCTCATAACTGTACTTGGTGATGCTCACCTGTTTGTTTTGGTCGATGTTGGGGTTGAACTTCCAACTACTTGTGCTGGCGCTGCCCGTCGTATGGGCCTTCGTCAGGTGGTAGGCGGTCCACAGGGACGCGTAATAGGTATAGCTGTAGTTGTAGCTATAGTTCCGATACGCTTCCGTGGTTCCTCCGCTGCCGTAGAAGGTTCCTACGAAGTCTTCGTTTCCTGTTGTCGCCGGCAGTTCCAGCCAGTCGCCGTGGACCCATTGACCTTGCGCATTGGTCGTGAACGATTTGATGACGCTGACGATCTCCTCGTGCCCGCCGTTCCCGTCGCTTACCGTCATGAAGGCCTGGTAGTAGTAGGTCGTGGACGGGGCGAGGCTCTCGACTATGGCCGAGAACTGGCCGTTGGCGGTATAAGGCAGGTTGTCCGAGTAGACGGTCTGCTCCGGATTCGTTCTCAAGGAACTGCTGTTTTGGCCAATCCAGAAGCCGGCATCCTGCGCGGCCGGACTGGTCCTTACCCCCTCAAACGAAGCGGTCAGGGTTGCCCCTGACGCGCTTACGTTATTGGAGGAAACGTCTGTGATGTTTCCATCCCCGGAGTGGTCTCCGGATGAGTTTCAATTAAGATGAATAGCAATGGCGTCAATATATGTAGCGCCACCTTCAACCACCAAAATGAAACTAGTAGGAGCTCCCGTGACATTAATTGTCACATCTCCACCGGACGTTCCAGTAGCAACATGTCCATATTCGTTTGCCCAGAGTGTAGATGTATAGGCATCACTGCTCGTAGGTACTTCCGTATTAGAAGGGATTAGATGAATCGTTCGGCTTACAGTTTGCTTGGTGCTATTCATAGTAACAACAACCTTGGAGATTGTAGATGAGAATACAGGAGACGCAGCCTTTGCACCACTCTTATTCCTAAGCTGAAGATATTCTATAGAATTATTTCGATTAGCATTGACGGACCAAGTGCCTGTAGTGCTAGAGATATTAAAATTGCCATACGAATCAGTTGTATTGGACAGCGCACTGATAGCCGCAACGATCTCTGCATTCGTTAGATACACAACGTTCTCCACGGGCGGTTCACCTTGTTCAGTAAACGTGGCAGAAACAGCGACATCGTGAGCCGGCATATTAAACGTGTACTTGCCATCATTAGTTACGGAAGAAGTCACATCCGTGTTATCAACGAGAAGAGATTCCAGTTCGTAGTTTGAGTCAGGAGTGATGCTCAAAGTAACCGAAGTTCCTTCCGTTATCTCAGAAGACGGCGTTGCTGTAACAGTACCATTTTGAATATCAGTAGCTATATTGACGGCATAAGTCGTCGGTGCAGGAGCCGAAGCACCAGAGGTAATGGAAATATCTTTCACATAAATCGTACTCGTTGTACAAGTGACGACAAATGATACATTTCCGCTAAGATTGCTTACATCGAAAGAATAGGGAGTAGCCGTAGTGGTAAAGGAACTCTGAGTACCAACCTTTGTCGTTCCCACATAAATCTCCACCTTTCCTACACCCTTGGAACTCTTCGACAATGTCATGGAAATATTTGAAATCGAATTAAAAGAAATCGGGCTGGTCGCGCCTGCTCCACTTTGAGCCTTTTCAACTTTAACCCCTCGTGCTTCAGTTCCGGACCCGGATTTGTTATTTGTCCAATCCGCAGTTTCACCATTCAATGTAGCATTCCAAGACGCAGAAGTAAAGACATAAGTGTTTGTTGTCTCCCCGCCTTCTCCAGCAGCCTGAGAAACAGTGACTTCAACATTCTTTGCACCAGCATAAGAGAGAGTAATGATGCCGTCGCGTGCCGCCACTCCGGCTTCCTGAGCGTCAACTTCAAAGGAGATTTCACCAGCAACACTATAATCAAAATCATGAATCCAGGCCACGTTCGCCTCGGCAGAAATTGATGTTCCTGCGACTGGATTGGATATCGTGTACTCTATAGCATAAAGATCATTTCCGTTGGGAACTTCCATAGGATTGTTGGAGGTCACTACAATTTTAGGAGGTGCCACATAGGAGCCCGTCTTGATTTCAAGATCCTTGATATAACCGCGTCCTCCGGTAATCTTAATGGTAACTTTTGAAGCGTCCGTGGCTACCGCCGTTGCATTATAATAATATGTTTCAAAATCGGATGTAAGATCACCACTCGTATAAACAACCTGATTGTCAACGAGGAATTGCACCTGGGAGGCATCCGAACCATAAGTGTGTGCACTTACCGCAATGTTATACAGAGAAGAAAGATCAATATCAGAAGTTGTGATACTTCCAATAGCATTACTCTTCCCAAGTTTCAACCCATCGGCACCCTTGTAAGCATATTGAATATCAGAATAAACCTTCTTGCCATCTTGAGTAAACACGAGATCACTAATGGTAAGTTGAGCAGTCGCATCACTTCCTTCATTATTTGCCCACTCCATATCATCCACGACAGGAAGCGATAGGGATGTCTTTGTAACACCTTCAGGAAGTACTACGCCAAAACTCGTAAACTGTCCTTTGTTGAAATCAATCGTCTTACCCTGCGCGAATGACTTGGTATATACTTTTTGATTCGTCGTGACTTCAACAGTCAAAGAATGCTCCGCTCCAGGACTCGTGGTGAAATAAACCGGAACCTGTCCATTCGCAGGGACAGTAATTGCATTGTTATAATTGAGCGTTATAATCTTCCCATTTCCCGTAGCGGACGTAGGGTTATAACTGAAATAGGCCGTGAGATTCTTGTCAGAAGTAATGACAACCTTGTTGATTGTCTCCCCTGCCGTCAGATTCTTCAGCATCATCTTGTTGACTACCACCTGACGACGGAAAATCATCTCACGTTCGCCCGTGGAAACAGTTTCTTCCCCGCTATCAACCAACTCAACCTCCAAGTCATCGGAGACAAGGATGTCAGCACCCGGATCGAAATTATCAGCTTTAGGGTTCTGCGAGGGATTTACACGAGGCTTATCTCCGTTATTTGTCCAAGTTCCAGAAAGGACAGCCCTAAAAACATGATTTCCAGGAGCGACATTCGCACTGATTGTCAGATGGGTATCTGAGTCCTTCGTGATGGTAGGGTTAGAAACCTCAGTGAGAACCTCAATAGTGTTATTATTCGAATCAGTGCCTTCGGTCACATCAAACAATTTAATGTTGGCCAAATCTTCATCCGTCCAAACATAAGACACACTGGTCTCACCAACAACCGCGGCGGTTCTGGTCTCAACACCAGCCTTTTCGGCCGTGAAAGTAACAGTAACGAGTTTGTCAGAAGGCTCATCCTTGATGGACTGCTCTTTTTGACAGGCGGAGAAAACAAAAGCCGATGCGGCGATTACTCCCAAAGAGAAGAAAAACTTTTTCATACGGCAATCTCCATTAAAAGTCTTCTTCATAGTTGTTGATGGTCTCATCATCACCGGGCGCACCACGCTGGGGGCTCATGATGTTCTCCTCGAATTTCACGAAGAGAAGCTCCGATTCTGGAGCGGTGTACAAAAGCTTTTTGATCATAATGCTATGGTTTTTTGTTTGTGTATATTATGCGATGAATCAAGCGTTTCCGTGAAAGGGACAGAAACGCGAAAACCTGCCTTTCCTAGTGCGGAAAAGCATGAATTAAAATCGTAAGTTATTGATACTAAGCTAGATAATACCCCCCCCTGTGCGGATTTTACAGGGGCTTTAACCGAAATGTGAAGTATCTTAGCTGCCATATTACAACCCACAAATTTATCAATTTTCAATGGGTTTTTCAATGATTATCTTAGAATTTCGTTAATAAAAGTTTTGATTAACTTGCACTTTTCAATTGACATTGTTAAAGCTCCCCTCAGCTCCTTTCCAGGAACTTGCAATAGACTAGGATGTTTGCTTTTTTCGGTTTCCTTGTGTTCGAAGGTGGTGATGCGTAATTGACGCCAATCATCGCTTCCGGAAGATCTCGTCAACCGAGGCTTTGTGGAAGGAGTATTTCTGTAATAGGTAACTTTGCTTGTACTTTTTTTGGCAAAGGTAAATGGACATTTTTTCGTAAAGTAAAATGTACTTCTTGGCCGGGAAAAGGAAAGGCATCCCACGTCAGGCGCAGTTCGTCGAGGCCGTTGGCCTTCCAACTGGACTCCACGACGTCCCGCATGTCCGGCACGGCGTCCAGGATATGCTTCAGGTTCGCGACGGAAGATGGGTCGAACAGCATACCATAGGGGCTGTCGTTTTTTTTGCATCAAATGACAAAGGAAGAAGTTGCCGAATTGAGACTTGCTAAAGGGTGATATCGTTTTAATTTGGGATTCGTTAGATTTCTGTTTACATTTGTATGTTTGCTGACAATTAGCCGACAGATGTGCAATAAGAATAATTGTTGAGCGATGGGACGTCACATCATAACCAAAGAGATGGCCAGGGATCCGAAACTAGTTCAGGTCATGGAAAGTAAAGGTGGCGAGAGTCAATTTGAGAAGATTGATTCTGCCGCGCGTAAACTGGATCACATTCCTGCCTACCCAATCATTGTGAAATAGTTAGCGGGTAGGATCTGTTTATGAAGTGAGCAGTTTGTGATAAGTCCCAGTATTAAGTTTCTTATGCATCGAAATGCCATTGCAGATGCTTTCCTGACCGAAAGGGTGTCCATCGTTGCTACACCTGAATCCACACCTTGCACAATAATAATAGCATATGATCTACGACCACATCAAAAACATCAACCTTTACAAAGGCCTCACGCCAGCCATCGACCTGGCGCTGGATTACATTGCGACCGTCACGGCGGACGTGGAGATCGGTACGCACCTGCTGGACCTGGGGGTCAAGGCGGTGGTGAGCGAGTACACGACCAGCCTGGTGAACGCGAAGGGGTATGAGGCCCATCGGCGGTACATCGACGTCCAGCTCGCCCTGAAGGGGACGGAACTCATTCGCTGCAAGCCGCTTCCGCAGGTCACGGAGACCATCCCGTACGACGAGGCGAAGGACGCGGCGCGGTATGCCGACTGTCCGGGCATCGACACGGTCATCGGCGACGGCTACTTCCTCCTGGTCTTCCCGGAGGATGCCCACGAGCCCGGCCTGGCTCCCGGCGGCGTCTGCGCCCCGGTGAAGAAGGTGGTGATGAAGGTGCCGGTGGAGTTGTGAAACCTCTAACTTCGGTGTTGGCAGAGTTTGTGGTCAGGCTATGAGTAATATCTGAAAATTATTAGATAATTAGAAAATATCATAAAAATATTAGATATTAGTTTTATATCTGAAAAAATATAGATATATTTGCGATTGGATAAAGATCGTGAAGTATGATTGCAACGATATCTGCCGACATAGTACGTTCAACCTCGATGGAAACAACCGACTTGCTGGAGCTTCGGAGGGGGCTTCAAGGTCTTATTGGGGACTTGGAGAAAGACTTTCCTGGGTTTTGGGCAAGAATCGTCCGGGGCGACAGCCTGGAATGTGTCGTTCCTGACAGCCGGGATGCCTTGCGGATTGCTGTCCTGTTGAAGCTATTTGTGAAGATGCGCGTGGCAGATTTTGATTGTTCGGAGATGCTGCAGCGACACGGAATCCGGTTTTCAATTGCGGCTGGAGATCTCAAGTATGCAGATAGGGACGAGGATATCATAGATGGCCCTGCGATATATATGTCAGGACGGAATCTTGATGAAATCACCCGTAAGGGCGGCAGGATGTCGATATTTGAGGTGGATAGAGGGCCTCGGTCGCTGAGCGGCGTATTGGATTCGTATGTGGCGTTGATATGTGATTTGGTGGACGCTTACTCGGCCAAGCAGGCCGCGGTCGTCTTTTACAAGTTGCTGGGGTTCAAGGAAGTTGAAATCAGCGAACGGCTCGGTATTTATCAATCGTCAGTCAATATGCGGTCTACCAGTGCCCGGTGGGCTCTGTTGAATATGGCGGTTAGGGATTTTGAGAATTTTGATTTGGAGAAGGTATGTGGGTAGAATTGTTTTTGTGTCTTTGGATGGCACATCTCGTGGCTGACTTCGTGTTGCAGACATCGGCCTCCTGCAAGAGCAAAGCGGAGACGCACTGGCGTAGCGTTCATCAGTATATACACGCCGGCATTGTATTCGCCTTGTCGTGGCTCGTAACCTTTGACTTGCGCTTTTGGTGGTGTGCAATGATGATCGGGGGCTTGCATTTGTGCATCGATGTCTGGAAGTCGTATCGAAAAGAGGATGTGGTTTGGTTTTCTTTGGACCAGTTGCTGCATTTGCTCGTGCTTGCCGGAGCGGCTTGGCTATGGAGTTCCAGGTATGAATGGCGTGTTCCTTTGGGCCTTGAGGCTTGGTGGATTGCCGCGGCGATTGCTGTCTTGATATGCTGGAAGCCTGCCAATATCTTCATCAAGTTGGTTCTGAAACATTATAGCGTGAATATGCCTCAGGAGAAAGAGGGCGGATTCAACGCGGGGGCCTTGATCGGAACGATAGAGCGTTGGCTGATCTTGATATTTGTCTGTCTGCAAAGATATGATGCGCTGGGTTTGTTAATAGCGGCAAAATCGATTATCCGCTTCGGTGAATCGCAGACGAACAAGTCTGAGTATGTGTTGGCCGGGACCCTGCTGAGCATTTTCATTGCCGTGATGGCAGGGCTGGGGGTGATGATGTCCCATAAGATGATTTGATGGCTGCCGTAGAGAGTTGGAGGAATTCATTGGACAACGAGATAGGGAACGGGTTGGTTGCCATAGGAAAAGACCATAACTGGAAATAAATGCTTATCTTTGCAGTATGAAGATTTTGGTGACGGGCGCGAAAGGTTTCGTAGGCACGAACCTGTGCGCACAACAAAAAATATCCGGAACGGGAAGGCACGGAATTGCGGCGTGTCCTTCGATGAGAACGTCTACACGGAGGTCGTCAAGATCATCCAAAGCTATACCGGTGTCGTGAACAAGATGGTGTGGCGGAAATTCTGATCACCTGAAACACTAAAACCTGACCTTATGGACAAGAATCGTCTTCAAAACTGGCTGAAGAACGCGTTCAGATGGTACTTCGGCCGGAATGCGCTTCCTTACTGGTGCGTGGTTGTGGCGGACACGGCGATCGTGTTCGTGAGCTGCCTGTTCGTGTACTGGGCTTTCCACCGGACGGGCGCGGCCTTCGATCACCGTTTCGAGATGCTGTACACGGCGCTGCTGTTTTCGCTCCTGAGCTGGGTGGGCGCCCGGGCGTTCCGGACCTATTCGGGCGTGGTGCGGTATTCGGGGTTCGTGGACCTGCTGAAGGTGTGCTATGCGAACACCCTGACCCTCATCCTGGCCATCGCTTCGTATTACCTTTTCAAGTCCCAGGGAGTCACGGCCCTGACGGCCCTGAAGCCGCTGCAGATCTTTGCGGCGTCGGTGCTGTCGTCGTTGCTGATGATCGTGATGCGGATGCTGGTGAAGACGCTCTACGAAGTGACGCACACCGGCGCGCAGGCGATGCGGGTGCTCATCTACGGGGCGATGACGGGCGGCGTGGCGGTGGCGAAGAGCATCCGGGCGCAGACTCCGACGCGGTTTGAACTGCGGGGCTTCATCTCCCACGACGCCCACCTCAAGGGAATGCAGATGATGGGCGTACAGGTGTACACGCTGGACGAGGACCTCGCGGCTATCGTGAAGAAGGAGCACATCCAGGCGGTGCTGGTGAGCCCGCTGCGGGTGGATGAGTTCCGGGAGAACCAGGCGGTGCAGGATGTCCTGATCGGCGCGGGGTGCAAGATCTACATGTCACAGCAGGCGAAGGAGGCGAGTATCAAGAACGGCGTCCTGAGCGACGAGGAAGTGGAGAACATGCAGCTGCGGGAGGTGAGCGTGGAAGACCTGCTGCCCCGTCAGGAGATCAAGGTGGACCTGAAATCGGTCGGGGAGATGCTGCACGGGAAGCGGGTGCTGATCACGGGCTCGGCCGGGTCCATCGGCACGGAGATCGTCCGCCAGGTGGCGGCGTTCGGCCC
Source organism: uncultured Bacteroidales bacterium (assembly GCA_946538425.1). Taxonomy (GTDB): domain Bacteria; phylum Bacteroidota; class Bacteroidia; order Bacteroidales; family UBA932; genus Cryptobacteroides. The sequence goes on from CAMNGM010000022.1 coordinate 8,651, forward strand.
CTCGAAGATGATGCTCATCGACCAGGCGGAGACCCCGCAGCACGATATCCGGGAGATGATGAAGCGGGACTTCCCGGATGTCAGTGCCGAGACGGTGGTGACGAGTATCGACCGCCGGACGCGGATGGAGTACATCTTCCAGTCCTTCCGGCCGGAGTTCGTCTTCCATGCGGCGGCCTACAAGCACGTGCCGATGATGGAGGACAACCCCTCCGAGGCGGTCCTGAACAACATCGCCGGCACCAAGATCATCGCCGACCTGAGCGTGAAATACGGGGTCGACAAGTTCGTGATGGTCTCCACCGACAAGGCGGTGAACCCGACGAACGTGATGGGCTGCTCCAAGCGCATCTGCGAGATTTATGTGCAGAGCTTGAACCAGAAGTTGAAGAAGGAAGCGCACGGGGCGAACTACACGCAGTTCGTGACGACCCGTTTCGGTAACGTGCTGGGTTCCAACGGTTCCGTGATTCCGCTGTTCCGCGAGCAGATCAAGCGCGGCGGCCCGGTGACGGTGACCGACGAGCGGATCGTCCGGTTCTTCATGCTCATCCCCGAGGCCTGCAAGCTGGTCCTGGAGGCGGGCACGAAGGGCAACGGCGGCGAGATCTTCGTCTTCGACATGGGCCAGCCCGTGAAGATCGCAGACCTGGCCCGCCGCATGATCCAGCTCTCCAACGCGAAGGACGTCGAAATCAAATACACCGGCCTCCGCGAAGGCGAGAAGCTCTACGAAGAGGTCCTGAACGAGATGGAAGGCACGAAACCGACCTTCCACGAGAAGATCCGCATCGCCCAGGTTCGCGAATACGACTACGACGAAGTGGTCAAGGAGATCGACGAACTGGTGGACATCGCCAAGCAGTTCGACAACATGGCCACCGTCCGGAAGATGAAGGAGATCGTGCCGGAATACAAGAGCAACAACTCGGTGTACGAGGTGCTGGACCAGCCTGAAAAGCGGTAATGGGCGCCTTCGGGCGGATCAGTCCTTCAGCACCCGGCCCGCTCCCATATATCTCATCATGAAATACGGCGAGGTGGATCGCTGGATTTCCACGCCGTTCGAGGAGGAGGCGTGGATGAACTGGAACATCCCGCGTTCAAGGTCCACGTCCACGACGATGCCCACGTGTCCGATGTTGCGGATGTTGTTCCGCGCCCCGAAGAAGACGAGGTCGCCCTTGCGGAGCTCGGAGAAGCTCTCCACCGGAACGCAGTCTCGGAACTGCATCGTCGAGTTGTGGGGCAGGTCGTAGCCGAATTCTCGGAAGACATAGCTTGTAAATCCCGAACAGTCAAAGCGTTCCGGGCCGGAAGCGCCGAGCCGGTAGGGGACCCCGATGAAGGTCTTGGCGTAGTCCAGGAGCTCGTCCACGAGTTCCCGGGGCGGTTCGGGATGCGGGAAGACCGGGTCGGAAGTGCGGATGCCCTCGTCCGGTTTCGCCGCCACGGTGACCCCGGAACGGACCAGGTCGATGGAATCCATCACGGCCTGCGCCCGCGCTCGGGTGCGGGCGATCTCGGCGGAATCCGTGAGGGGCGGGATGATGGGCGCCTGGGCCTCCTTCACGGACGGAGCGCGCCGTGTGATGCCACACGACGCGACCGCCAGGAGGGTCAACAGGAGGATTCCGCTTCTTTTCATTCCTGCAAAGTTCGCAAATTCCTCCCATTCTGCAAATAACGGGCCCGGTTCAGTCCTTCACTTCCAGGAATACGTCATAGACCAGGAATCCGTTCCCGCCGAACAGATTGGCGACGGCGAGGTAGGCGTTCCCCGAGTCGTCCTTCTCGGCCGCCCGCTGCAGATGCCGCAGCTTTCCGTTGGGAGAACCTTCGGAAAACCGGGGCGCCAGCATCCGGTCGCATTCCGCGGCCGCCTCGAGGAGGCCGGCGCCGTGGCCCCGCCAGATGGACCCGAATCGGAACTCCATCGCGTCGGCGCCCAAGGGGAGGGAGCCCGTCCGGATCTGGTAGGAGTTGAGATAGGACGTCTCGCCTTGGTTGGCGTAGCGGTCGACCCCGTGATCGTCGATCTCCACGAATTGGTGGTACAGGTTGTAGGTGGAGGTGGACTGCGACTTGTAAAAGCCCGGAAGGCTGGTGACGGCCGTGTTTTCCCGGATGGAGACCGTCGGGGACAGGAGCGCCTCGATGGGGGAGCGCCCGCCGGCCGGAACGGCCATCCCGCCCACCCGGTAGGACGGAGGGTCCGCGTGGATGTACGGCCCCACGGCTCCGATCAGGTAGATTTCCAGATAGCCCATCTCCACCGGGGCGGAGCGCTCCCCGGTTTCGGCGTGGATGACGCTCGCTTTCAGCGGGAACCGCCCGTATCCGGTATAGGAGGCCGGGTGGTCCACCGCCGTCAGGACCAGCTTGTCCGGCCGCCCTTCGATGGTGAATTCTTCCGGGCCCGCCACCTGATAGGACAACTCGGTCTTGAAGGGCAGCGGGAGCTCCAGTGAAAGCCGGGAACCATTGACGGTGAATGTCTTGCCATTTCTGTAGGAGGCCAATTTGAGCGCGGCGGAAGGCTCGATGCCCAGGGTTTGCAGGTAGGCCGGTTCCGCCGACAGGGCCTCGTAGACGGGCAGGTTGTTCTCGATGACACCGAGGCAGGTTCCGGCGGTGGCGGCGAAGGGGTTGAGGATGGCGAGGTCGGCCAGGGCCGCCTTCAGGTTCGCCGACGGCGCGGCCGAGTAGGAGGCCGTGCCGATGACGGCGCCGTTCTCCCACGGGAGTTCCTTGCCGTGGGCATACAGGCGTTTGACCTGGAAAGTGACCGGGACGGTGAGGAGGAGCAGGTCCTCGTCCGATTTCCTCAGGAAGGCGGCGTCCACGAAGTCGTCGCAGCCGGAGACCCAGAGCCAGTCCGTGGGGAACAGCAGCCGCTTGACGAGGGCCAGGTCGAACTTCTTCCGTTCCGATTGCGGGAAAGCGGTCCCGTCGGCTCGGAGATAGCGGAGCACGCCCTGTTTCACGGTCCCGTCCGGCGACAGGGTGTACAAGTCCGTTCCGAACCGGAGCAGGGGCGCCTGGATGGCGATCTCCACCTCCTGCGACCCGGTTTCCGCGCCGGCGGCGTTGTAATGGTGCAGGACGACGGTGCCGGTTCCGGCGGCGAGGCCGGCCAGGCCGATGTTCATCAGGGAACCCGACACGCCGGCCTCCCGGACCTCGAGGATCCCTTCGCTGCCGGCCTTCACCTCGGCGTCCACCCGGACGATGCCGCCCCGCGGCACCACTTGCAGATAGCCCGTCTGGGCGACATAGGCCGGCGCCTGGGCCAGGTTCACCTCCAGGACGGTGGGCCAGGACGCCGTGACGGTGCGCTGGTCGACGGCGCTTTTCGCCGCCGATCCGGCCGTGACCAGGCAGGTCGTCCCTTCCTGGAGGTTCTCGGCCGCCCGGAGCCGCACGAAGCCCGTGGCGATGCCGTCCTCGTCGGCCGCGTACGTGACGGATGTCACGGAAAGCCAGCCGGAAGGCTCGCAGGAGACGGCGACGTCCTCCTGCGGGAGGCTCGTCACGAAATACAGGTCGACGCTTTCCCCGGGCGTGACGGAAGGGGATTCCGTGCCGGAGAACTTGAAGAAGTGCGACGCCGGGTTCGGGTCGTCCGGCCCGGGCAGGACGATTTTGACGGTCTTGAACAGGTTCCGGACGATGTCGAAGTCCGCGCGCATATCCGTCTTCCCCAGGTAGATCGCGTAGCCCAGGTTCAGGTACTCCCCGCCGGAACGGTTCACCTTGACCGACAGGTCGATGTACGTGCAGTTCCTGAGGGCCTCGAAGCCGAGGTCCTTGTAGACGGTCTTCCAGCTCTCCGCCCCCTCCTTCCGTCCTTGGCAGTTCTCGAGCATATACAGGGTCACGGCGTGGCCGCTCCCGCCCTGCTGGATCTCGTCCAGGTCCTGTTCGGTGGCCCGGTCGTATTCCACCAGCTTCGACGGGTCGTCCTGCCGGTAGTTCTCGACGAAGAACGGGACCTCCGTGTTGGCGTTCTCCACGATGATGTGCATCGCCTGCACGTGCCAGCCTTCCTGCTCGATGCGGGACAGGTCGAACCAGAGGTTGTACTTGGCGTAGAGCTTCTTGACGGGGATTTCGAGCCCGTCGCCGGGGGAGGTCAGGTACACGCCCGCCTTGACCCCGGCCATCGGCATCCCGTAGCCCTCCGTCTCCAGCCGCTTGAGCTCGGAAGGGGTCCGGCTGGTGAATCGGAGCGCTTCGAGTTCGGCCTTCTTCAGGCCGGGGCGGGCGTAGGACGCGAGGTCCAGGTCGCCGTAGTTGACGATGGCGTAGATGTCCATCTCCACGCCCGTGGGCAGGGACCAGCTGAAGCTTTTCTGCCGGGGGAAGGCCGCGACGGGCGCCCCTTCCTGTCCGCCGCTCCCCGGCGAGTAGGTGAGGACAGTGCCCGTCCTGGCGTCAAAGGCGAAGAGGGCGGCCTTCTGGAAGTTCTCGACCCCGATGTCCACGATGGAGCGGGTGCCGTCCTCCGGCTCGTCCTCCCGGCCCAGGGAAACGGGGACGTCGACATAGCGCGTGCCCGGCTGCGGCTGGTCCGGCCCGGCCTCCCGGCAGGCGGCGAAAGGAAGTGCCGCCCCGATGAACAATGCGATTAACTTGTTCGTTTTCATTTTCTTGTAACAGGTTTCTTGCGATATCAATTCAAATCCGTCTGACCGCCGTCATCCCAGTCGTCTCCGATGTGGAGGCCGCTCTGGGTGTCGGTCAGGCCGTTGTCGTGCTTCCAGTCGTCGTATTGCAGTCCGTCCTCCAGGAAGCGGAGGGTCCAGTCGTACCGGGCGTTCCGCCGGATGTCGAAGTCCGAGACCGCGTTCCGGCCCAGATAGCTCCGGTAGACGATGGATCCCACATAGACGCCGGTTCCCTCCACCGTCGTTTCCAGGTAGGTGAGCCGGCCGCTCCGGGCGCGGACCTCGTCGTTCGCGTCGGGGCTTTTCTCCCGGGAGGTCCCGATTCCGTCGATGGTTCCCTGCCGGTTCTCCGGCACGTAGAAGACGAAGGTGCCGGAAGCCGTTCCCGGACCCGCGTGGAATTCCTGCTGGTCCCAGTCCTCCTCCATCACGGTTTCGCCGAAAGGGCGGAGGACCCGGCTGAGGTTGCGCACCCGGACCGACCGGATGGCCGCGCCTTCCCATTCGCAGGAAAGGCGCGCGGTGACCCTGGCCAGCAGCCGCTCCACCGGGATGGTCGTCCCCGCTCCCGGATAGGCCAGTTTCCCGGCCATCGGGATGCCGCGGGCGGCCAGCGAGGCCGTCCCTTCCGTATACGAGGGAATCCGGTAGGTGAGCGAGGCCAGCTCGCTTTCCGATCGGGGAATGGATGCCGTCATATCGCCCATGTTGACCAGCGCATAGACCGTGTACGGGCGGCCCGGCTCCAGCTCCAGGACGAGGGCGTCCAGGGCTGTGGTGAAATGGCCGCTGGCGGCGAGGGCGCCGTCCGTCCCGTAGGCGGCGAGGGTGACCGACGTCTTTTTCGTCTCGATGTCCGGCGCCGTCAGGAGCGACCGCGTGGGCGCGTCCCGGAAGCCCGTGTCCAGGACTCGGAAGGCCGTTTCCGGCCGTTCCCGTCCGCAGGAAACGAGCAGGAGCGCCGCCAGGACCAGGGGGGTGGAAAATGGTTTCATAATGCTCGGTTTATTGTTCGATAAGCGGGAAGGTCGTCCCTTCCTCCCAGTCGGCGACCCGCACGTCGACCAGGCCTCGGGCCAGGTCGATGGCCACGTAGATGTCCTGGAGCTCCTCCGTCTTCCAGCTGTATCCGAGCCGGTCGATGTACGCGCCCAGCGGGAAGCGGGCCGGGACGGACCCTTCCGGATGGATGGTGACCGCGAGGCTCTCGTCGCCCTGCCGCGGGACGCGGAAGGTGACGATGCTCTCGCCGGCGCGGGGACGCGGCTCGCATCGGAACTTCCCCTCCACGGGCGACAGGTCCAGCAGGTCGACCCCGCACGAGTTCCCCTCCACGAGGAACCGGCAGGCTCGGACGATGTCCGCGTTTTTGCGGATGTCCAGGAACACGGTGGCGAACTGCTTCCGGAAGGTGACGCTGGCGTAGGCCAGGTCGCCGGTCGCGTCCACCTCGCCGGCCCAGGCGTAGAGGGAATCGGCCTCGGACCCGGGCGGAATCCGCATCTGGCGGCCCTCTGCGAAGGCTTCGCGGTAGCCGGTGCAGGCCGACAGGGACAGCATCCCCTTCGGAACGGGTTTCGTCCAGGACGGACGGGCCTCTTCGATGCGGACCCGGTCCCGGAACAGCCGGTCGTCCCGCCAGCCCAGCAGTTCCGCCTCGCCGGCCGCGTCGGGGTCGGTGAAGGAGACCTGCAGGTAGCAGGGACACGGGCCGCGGTCTTCCTTGACCGTGCAGGCCGTGCCGGCCGCGAGGAGGGCCAGGCAGGCGGGAATGAGGTATCTGTCCATATCTCAGGTGGTTTCGGTAACTTGGTAGTCAGGGGACCAGTCGTCCGTGGACGTGCTGAACGTGACGTCGACGGCGCCGGGTTCGTCCTTCTCCGGGTCCAGGGACCCGAGGTTCCGGATGACGGCTTCCTCGATGAGGTAGGTCTTGTTCCGCTGCGATTCGGGAAGCGTGACGGAGTAGTAGTACGTCCGGTCCCCGATCTGCGCCTCCAGGACCAGCCGCGTCCTGCGCCGGGTCCAGGTCCCGGACCGGGTGTCCAGGGACGCCGGCAGGGGATTCGGATAGAAGTAGAAGCTGTGCTCCTGCGTATGGGGGCGGTCGGCCGTGACGGGGATGTCCAGGCCGGTCTCGGAGAGGAGCGCGTCCACGCCCGCGTCGGAGCGGAACCCCATCCGGTTGTGCCACGCGGAGGCGTCCGGAAGGATCTCTTCCACCGTCCAGTCGCTTCCGTAGCGGGATTTCCCGTAGCAGTTGGTCAGGTAGATGCCCCTGAGGCGGAACGGGCGGGCGGCGAGCGCAGGGTCCGCGAACTGGACGGAAACTTTCCGGAGGCCGGCCTTGCACACCAGCCGGTCCACGCCGATCCGCTGCACGCTCCCGTCCGGGACGGGCACGGCGACGGACCGCCGGCCGGCCATCACCAGACGCCCGGGCGCGTTGTCGCCGAGGGCGGATTCCGACCCGGCGAGCGCGTCGGGGGTGGCGAATCCGGCCGGGTCGAACGACGCCGGGGGATTGACCACGGCGCAGGCCGTGTAGTCGCCCGGGGGAAGCGTCTTCCGGATCGCCGACCCGGAAGACGAGGTCCCGGCTTCCGCCAGCCGGCCGTCCCGGTACAGCAGCAGCGCCCAGCCGTCCACCGCGGCCTCGCCGCCGGTCCCGGTCGTGCGGGTCGTCTCTCCGAGGACGGAGAAGACGACCTCCACGCTCCCGGGCGCGGGCGGGGCCGCCCGGTGGCAGCCGCCCAGCAGGAGCAGGACGCCCAGCAGGGCCGTACGATTCGCTTTCATCGCGGACTCAGAGCGTGATTTTTCCCATATTCAGGCCCAGCTCCCAGTCATTGACGGTGATCTGGACGGTCGCGTCCCCGGTCTCGAGCGGCTGGTAGGGCACGTCGCCGGGCCGGTGCCGGATGACCATCTCGTCGATGACGTAGGTCTTGTTCCGCTCCAGGACGGGCAGGACCACCGGGTAGTATCCCTTCTTGCCCTCAAAGGTCACCTCGACGACGAGCATCGTGTGGCGGGGCTTCCAGTCCGCCTCGTAGGAATCCTCCTGCGTGGGGTTCGGATACGGGTAGAAGACGTGCTCCTTCTCGTAGGTCTTCTTGTTGTTCACGGTGGCCGAGAGCTTGTCGTACAGCAGCGCGTCCAGGCCGGTGTCCTTGTGCCCGAGCTGGTTCACCCAGGTTTCGGGCGTCCCGTCCGCGGCGTAGTTGCCGTCGCCGGCGACATTGATAAGGTAGATTCCGTCCACGGTGAGGGATTCCCCGGCGAGCGCATACTGGAACTCCGTGGAGATCTTCTTGATGGATACCCGGGAGACGAGGCGCTTCACCGTGACGGGGACGGTGCCGCCGTCCTTCAGCTCCTGGGTGGTGCTGCCGCTCATCACCAGCGCGTTGGTCTTGTTGTCGGCCAGCCGGCTCACCCGGGCCTTCAGGTCGGCCTCCGTCGTCACGTCCTTGAGGGAGGGCGCGTTCACGAGGGCCCAGACCGTCCGCTCGCCGGAGGTGGCGGTGAGCTGCGCGGTCATCGCCGCGCCGGCGTCCTGGTAGTCCTCCAACTTGCCGTCGTTGAACACGTACACTTGGAGGTTCGCGACCTTCGATTCGTTGGCGTAGGTGACGGACGTGGCGCGCGTGGGTGCAGTTCCGAGGATCGTGACGTTCACTTCGACGGGCTTTCCGTCGATGTCGGCCTTCTCCCGGGTGCAGGAGGCGAGGGCCAGGGCGGCCAGGGCCGCGGTAACAAGGGAATGGGTTTTCATAAATGAATGGAATTTAGGGTTTGAATGTCAAGTTGTTGTCGTTTTCCTCCGGCTCCCGGTCCAGGCCGTACCGGCGGATGAGGCCCGCGATTTCCGGGTCCAGGTTCCCGCGGTGCACGAAGGAGGGGTTGAGCCGGCAGGCCTTCAGGTAGCTCTCGACGGCCCGCCGGTCGTCGCCCCGCCGGCTGTACAGGATCGCGAGCAGGTACAGGACCTTGTCGGTCCGCTCCATCGGCTCCAGGACCTCCAGGGCGGAGGCGTTGTAGTCCAGGGCGCAGAAGGCGACGGCGGTGTTGTAGTCCTTGTAGGGCCGCAGCAGGGTCACCGCCTGCTCGTATTCCCGGTCGCGGATGGCCTGGAGGCCCCGCATATAGGCCGTGTCCACCACGGTGGTGTGGACCGTGTCCTTCTGCAGGCCTTTCCGGTGCAGGTGGAAGTCGAACCGGACCGTCCGGAGGCGGGGGTAGAGGCTTTCGCGGATGTGCCGGTAGGCGGGGAGTTTCTGGAGCCGCTGCTCCCGCAGGTCGGGCTCCCGGACGGAGGCCGTCCGCTCGTACTCCTCCTTCTCCTTCGCGCTCAGCGCTCCGTCCTCCCGCACGAGCGCGTCCAGCATCGTCCAGTTCTCCGGGTTGTTCCGGGAGAGCAGGCGGATCTGCGCCGGCTCCTCCTCCCGGTATGTGTCGTCCAGGCCGATGTGGAAGCCGCTGCGGCGGACGGAGTCCCGCCAGTGCCGGAGGAAGCCCTCGAAGTAGTCCGAGACGCTTTCCGACCGCCGCATCGACAGCCTCCGGTTGTGCTCGTACGACCCCTCGGGCGAGCACGAGGCCGTGACGACGATGGAGTCGAGGTCGAAGTCCTTGTGCTGCAGGAGGCTCCTCAGGTTGCCCTCGATGCGGGCCATCTCCTCGCGGTTGTGGCCGGTCTCTTTCCGGATCTCGGCGCGGCCCTGCTCGAAGTCGATGTAGCAGGCGGTGTTGGCCTGGACCCGGCGCTCGGTCACGACGGTCTTGTAGCGGACGGCGTCGTCGCTGAGGCCGCTGATGGAGCTGATGTAGAAGGTCAGGGGCTCGGTCCGGGGCACCCGGTAGATCCGGCGGTCCTCCTCGAAGATGTCGCCCGACAGCAGGACGGTCGCCTTGCGGAGCGAGGGCCGCACGTGGATGGTCTGCACGTAGTCGTAGAGGATGTCCCCGTCGGGGCTCACGATGACAGAATCCAGCCGGAGCCCTTCCGTCACGATGGGCGCTTTCACGTACCGGCGGAACATGTCGTCCTTGCGACTCACTTTCCATCGGTTCCGGCGGACGACCAGCTGGTTGGTGTAATGCGTCAGGGCCTGCTGCTCGGTGACGCCGTAATGGGACCGGAATTCGTCGTCCGAGACGGCCGTCGAGTCGGTCTTGTACCGGTAGATGTCCGGCAGGTTCCGCCGCAGGAACACCTCCAGCTGGAAGCGGTCGACGAAATGCGTGGAGTCGGCCGCGATGGAGTCGAGGAACCGCCGGTAATGCTCGTATCCCTTCAGCTGCGCCTTCCGGTAGCCTTCCCCCGTGATGAGGATCGGGTCCAGCCGGAGGCTGTCCTCCGCCACGAACAGGTCCGGGTAGAAGCGGAGCTGCCAGTCCCGGTCCTGCATCGCTTCCGGCACGATGATCCGGAAGTTGAGGTCCACCTTGCCGCTCCGTTCCGCCACGTTGCGGAAGCGGGCCGTCACCCGGGCCGCCTGGAGGACATCCGTGGCGACCATCTCTCCGTTCTCGTCCTTGACGGCCCGCATGATCAGCACCTGGTTCCCGTCCGGGTCTTCCACGACCATCGTGTCCCGGCGGGGTTCCCCGCCCATCGCGATCTCCGGCAGCTCCTTCTCGTCGGCGATGACCATCCGGGCGGCGAGGGACTGGCGGCGGAGCCGCTGCAGTTTGCCCTGGGGGCCGCAGCCGGCGAGCAGGAGGGCGGCCAGGAGGACCGCGCCTGTCAACCGCGTACGCATACCGCTACAGGAACCGTTGGGGTTGCACGGGATCGTCGTCGGGAGGAAGGATGGTGACGCGGCGGGCCAGGATTTCCCAGCCGCTCCGTTCGGCCCCGTCGGCCATCGTGAAGCGGAAGGTGCGCACCCGCCCGGCGACCTGGACGATGACGCCCTTGCCGATCAGGTGCAGTTCCGGCATGTTCTTTCCTTCCCAGGCCGTGACGTTGAACCAGGTCACGTCCACGACGGGGTTGTTCCCCCGGTCCTTGTAGGAGTATTCGGTGACGAGGGAGAAGCGGCACACCTGGGAGTCGCCCACCCGGTTGAGGGAGGACTGGCCCACGATGCCGCGGAGTTCGATCTTGTTCAGAAATTCCATTGCAAACAGTGTTAGGGGTTTGACCAGGCCGGCGGTCCGGGCGCGCTACCGGTTTCCGGCCGGGACAAATGTAGGGGGAAGCCGCCGGAAGGCCGCCGGAAAAGGGCCTCCGGGGCGCATCTTTTAATGATTCTTGCGCAGATTTCGCTTTTCTTGCCCGGCCGGGACCGGAAAAAACCGGGGCAAGAAATAAATCTTGCCGCGCGGGTTTCCCGTTGTTTCGCGAAAACGTTAAAACCTGCGCTATTTTTCTTGCCATCCTTGGAATTGCCCCGCGGAAGGGCCATCTTCACGCGGTAAATCGCGGAAGACTATGAAGTACAGATTGGAGGAAACCGTCCCGCACTGCCTCGAGTGCGGCAACCCGCTGCCCTACGGGCGGAAGGACCGGAAATACTGCTGCCCGGCCTGCAAGAACCGCAGCCACAACCGCGAGGCCCGGCAGTGGCGGGTCCGCTATGCCACCATCATCGGCATCCTGGAGAAGAACCACGACATCCTGCGCCACCTCATCCAGCTGGGCGTCCGCTCCATCGCGAAGGAGGAGCTCGCCCAGCTGGGCTACCGCCAGGGGTTCGTGACCTCCAGCGGCCGGGAGGGATGCCGGACGGTGTGCCGCTGCTTCGACATCGTGTTCGTCGATATGGACACCCGGATCTCGGGCCTCGCGGTGGAAAACCTGCCCCTGGCCCGCGACGAAGCGGCGGGGGCATAAAAAAACCGGGCGGGAATGACCGTCCGGTTTTTTCTTTTCAAAGGCCGATGTTTACGCGGCCTTCTGTTTCTTCTGCGGGTCCTTGAACAAGATCCAGAACAGCACGCCCACCACGAAGGCGTAGGCGGCGAAGATGTACCAGGCCTTGGGCCAGGACGGGACCGCGGCCTTGTACACGCAGGCGTCCACGACCGCGCCGGCGGCGAGGGTGCCGATGGTGGCGCCGAAGCCGTTGGTCATCATCATGAACAGGCCCTGGGCGCTGGAGCGGATGTCCTGCGGGGCGTTCTGCTCCACGTACAGGGAACCGGAGATGTTGAAGAAGTCGAACGCGAAGCCGTACACGATGCAGCTCAGCACGAACAGGAGCACGCCGGGCATCGCGGGATTGCCGAGGCCGAAGAAGGCGAAGCGGCCCACCCAGGCGAACATCGCGATGAGCATCACGTTCTTGATGCCGAAGCGCTTCATCGCGAACGGGATGAGCAGGATGCAAAGGGTTTCGGAGGCCTGCGAGATGGCGATCAGGGCGTTGGAGTTCTTCACGGCGAAGGTGTTCGCGAGGGCCGGGTCCGCGGCGAAGGAGCCGAGGAAGGTGTTCGCGTAGCCGTTGGTGATCTGCAGGGAGGCGCCCAGCAGCATCGAGAAGATGAAGAAGATCGCGAACTGGGGATCCTTGAACAGGGTGAAGGCCTTCAGGCCGAAGGCGTCGGCGAAGCTTTCGTTCTTCTTGGTCTTGTCGATGGGGCAGTGCGGCATCGTGAGGGCGTAGCCGGCCAGCACCAGGGACAGGAGGCCCGAGGAGATGAGCTGCGTGTAGCTGTCCTGCATCGCGACCCCGCCGATGTGGACGAAGTTGGTCGCCAGCATCGAGCAGATGAAACCGACGGTGCCGAACACGCGGATGGGCGGGAATTCCTTCACGGGGTCCATGCCTTCGACCGCCATCGCGTTGTAGGACACGGAGTTCACGAGGGCGATCGTGGGCATGAAGAAGGCGACGCTCAGGCTGTACAGGATGAACAGGGGAGCGAACTGGACGGCCGCCCCGGCGCTCATGCAGTAGAAGCCGGCCCCGGCCATGAAGATGCCGGCGAGGCCGTGGCACAGGGAGAGGACCCGCTGGGCCTCCATCTTCTTGTCGGCGACGATGCCCATCAGCGTGGGCATGAAGATGGAGACGATGCCCTGCATGGCGAAGAACCATTTGATCTGGCTGCCCAGGCCGATGTTGCCCAGGTAGCGGCCCAGGGAGGTGAGGTAGGCCCCCCAGACGGCGAACTCCAGGAACAGCATCAAGATGAGCTTGAAGGTTACGGGTTTGATTTTCATCTCAGTGTATGGTTTGATTATCGTTTCGGGATCACAATCACACAAAAATACGAAAAAATCCGTAACTTTGACCGTTTAAAGGAAAATAGATGTTCTCGTTCCAGCTCACAGCCCGGGATCCCGGGTCCGCCGCCCGCGCGGGCGTGATCTCCACCGACCACGGGGAGATCCGCACCCCCATCTTTATGCCGGTGGGTACCGTCGGCTCCGTCAAGGGTGTCTACCACAGGGACTTGGAGGAGGACATCCGGGCCGAGATCATCCTCGGCAACACCTACCACCTCTATCTCCGCCCCGGCCTGGACACGCTCCGCAAGGCCGGCGGCCTGCACCGCTTCGAGCACTGGGACCGCCCCATCCTCACGGACAGCGGCGGCTTCCAGGTCTTCT
>CAMNGM010000023.1 GCA_946538425.1 uncultured Bacteroidales bacterium
CATGTAGATTTCTCGACTCCGCCCTCCGGGCTCCGCTCGAAATGACAAGATTCCCCTTTGTCCTTTCGACTAAGCGAAGGTTTTGTCATTTCGACCGAGCGAAGCGAGCGGAGAAATCTGATAAACAATGGAATTATGAAAAGAATAGCAATCATTCTGGGGCTTCTCTTCGCAACAGCCTATGTATATGCGCAGGAGTGGGAGCCGCTGTTCAACGGAAAGAACCTCAAGGGCTGGAAGCAGGTGACCGGCACGGCGAAGTACGCCGCGAAGGACGGGATGATCGTCGGCACGGCCACCGACAGCAAGATCAACTCCTTCCTTGCCACCAAGAAGGAATACGGCGACTTCATCCTGGAGTTCGACTTCATGACGGAAGGCATCAACTCCGGCGTGCAGCTGCGGAGCCACAAGGACGACGCCCGTGGCCTGGTCTATGGCTACCAGTTCGAGATCGACCCGGCCCCGCGCGCCTGGACCGGCGGCATCTATGACGAGGCCCGCCGCATGTGGCTGTACCGGATGACGGAGAACGAGCCCGCCCGGAAGGCCTACAAGGACGGCTGGAACCACGCCCGCGTGGAGTGCATCGGCACGCATATCCGCACCTGGGTGAACGGCATCCCTTGCACGAATCTCATCGACGACGTGGATCCCACGGGCTTCATCGCCCTGCAGGTGCACGTGGTGGGCCCGGACCAGCGGGGCAACAAGATCTGCTGGAAGGACCTCCGCATCATCACCAAGGACGTGGAGAAGTATGCGACGCCCACGAACGCCCCTTGCGTGAACTGCATCGCGAACACCCTCACCCCGGAAGAGGTCGCCGACGGCTGGAAGCTCCTGTTCGACGGCAAGACCGCGAACGGCTGGCAGAGCGCCCGTCCCCGGATGAACGGCGCCTTCCCGCACGAGGGCTGGAGCGTCGAGAACGGCACGCTGTATGTCCATGCCGGCGACGGCGGCGAGAGCGTGAACGGCGGCGACATCATCACCACCCGCAAGTACCGCAACTTCATCCTGAAGGTCGATTTCAAGATCACCGAGGGCGCGAACAGCGGCATCAAGTACTTCGTGGACCCGTTCATGAACCAGGGCGGCGGCTCGGCCATCGGCTGCGAGTACCAGGTCCTGGACGACCAGCGGCACCCGGACGCCAAGCTGGGCGTGAAAGGGAACCGCACGATGGGCTCGCTGTACGACCTGATTCCCGCCCCGAAGGGCGAGTGGGAGACCTACACCATCGACGGCTGGCAGCGCGCCATGATCGTCGTGGACGGCAACCACGTGGAGCACTGGCTCAACGGGCACAAGCTCCTGGAGTACGAGCGCAACAACCAGATGTGGGACGCCCTGGTGGCGTACAGTAAGTATAAGAACTGGCCTAACTTCGGCAACGCCGAGGAAGGCTACATCCTCCTGCAGGACCACGGGTTCCTGGTCTCCTACCGGAACATCAAGATCAAGGAGTTATGAAAGACACCCTGATCACGGCGCACCGCAAGCTGGTCGAACTCAAGACGGCGGGCGTGTGCCTGCTGCTCGCCGTCCTGTTGAACATCGGCTGCATCATCTATTACCGGACGCCGTTCTACGAGGTTTTCACGCAGATCGGCTACACGGTGGTGATCGCGCTGGGATTCTATGTGATCTGGACGGCCATCCGCCTGATCGCCTGGCTCTTCCGAAAGAAGAAATAGGTGGAATTCATCTACAGCACCCGGAATCCGTCCGTTCCGACGGCCTATTCGCGGCTGGATGCGATGCATACCTCCTGCGAGATCCTGCTGCCGTTCCTGCCGGAGGACGAGGCGCGGGCGCTGGTGGATGCCGTATGGGAGCGCGTGCGGGAGGCGGACCGGCGGTATAACCGGTTCCTTGCCGGCAGCGTGCTGGCGGAGGTGAACCGGAAGGCGGCTGGGGAGGCCGTGCCGGTGGACGAGGAACTGTTTCTGGTCCTGCAGTTGTGCGAGACCTTCCGGAAGGCGACTTCCGGGTACTTCGACGTGACGGCGGGATCGCGGGTCCCGGACCGCGCCGTCCTGCTGGACGCATCGGCCTATACCGTCCGGTTTTCCCGGCCGGGGATGCGGCTGGACCTGGGCGGGTTCGCGAAGGGGTTCGTGCTGGAGCAGGCGGTGCGGATGGTTTCCGGGCGGGCGGAAAGCGCCTTGCTCTCTTTCGGCGGCAGTTCCGTCGCGGCCGTCGGCCGGCATCCGCTGGATGCGCCCTGGCCGGTGGCGGTGGCTCACAGCTATTATGCGGACCGGACGGCCCATACCTTCCAGCTGGAAGGGGAGGCCCTGTCCGTGTCCGGCAAGGATCCCCACGGACGGGGACATATCATCGACCCGGCAACGGGCAACACGCTGGAGAAGGAAGGCCTGGTCGCCGTGACGGGCCCTTCCGCGATGGTGACGGAAGTTCTGTCAACGGCCCTCTGGGTCGCTCCGGCCGAGCGGCGCGGCGACATCCTGGCCGCCTTCGACGGCTACCGGGCCTCCGAGGTCCGGTGCCTCACCGACGGGCGGGCCCTGACATTGACACTATGAGTGAGAAAATGACACGCAAGGACTTCCTGTCCAGCCTCGCCTTCGGCGGGGCTACGCTGGCCCTGTTCCCCTGGCTGTCCGCCTGCTCGGGCGAGCGGCAGCGGGAAACGGCGGGGGAGAAGGCCCGCCTGGGCATCATCGGCACCGGCTCCCGGGGCCAGTTCCATCTGGTGAACCTGCTGCAGGATCCGGCGGCGCAGGTCGTCGCCCTGTGCGACGACTTTCCGCCGCACCTGGACGCCGCCTCGGCCCTGTGCCCGTCGGCCAAACGGTATGCGGATTACCGGAAACTGTTGGAAGACAAGGAGGTGGACGGGGTCGTCATCTGCACGCCGCTGTCGATGCACGCGCAGATGACTATCGACGCCCTGGCCGCCGGGAAGCACACGTTCTGCGAGAAGGCGATGGCCCATACCCCCGAGCAGCTGAGCGCGATGTACCGCGCCTGGAAGGAGGGGAACCGGGTCCTGATGGTCGGGCAGCAGCGGCTGTACGACCCCAAGTACGTGCAGGCGATGGAACTCGTGCATAACGGGGCCATCGGCCAGGTCGTGGGCATCCGCAACTACTGGTACCGCAACAACGACTGGCGGCGGGAGGTGCCCGCGCCGGAGTACGAGCGCCGCATCAACTGGCGCCTCTACGACGAATACTCCCGCGGCCTGATGACCGAGCTGGCCTGCCACCAGCTCCAGAACGGTTCCTGGGCGATGGGCGGCGTGCAGCCCTCCTTCGTCACCGGCACCGGCAGCATCCAGTACTGGAAGGACGGGCGCGAGGTGTTCGACAACGTCGCCGCCATCTACCAGTATCCGAACGGGGTGCATATGACCTTCGAGTCCATCATCTCCAACAAGCACTTCGGGATGGGCGAGCAGATCCTCGGCAGCGAAGGCACCATCGACCTCGTGCGCGGGGTGATGTACAGCGAAACGCCCCGGCCGCGCTCCGGCATCCGCCAGCTCCTGGACCAAATCGGGCAGGGGATCCTCTCCAACGCCGCCTTCGCCGGCACCTCCTGGGCCACGGAAGAGGCCTCCAAGGATGCAGGCGTACGCTTCGCGGAGAATGTGACGGTGAACGACGGGGCAAGCTCCGTGGGCGCTTCCGGCGACGGCTCCGTGGAACTGATCCACGCCTTCTGCCTCGCCGTCATCTCCGGCGTCCAACCCGCCGGCATCGTGGAAGAAGCCTACTGGTCCACCCTCCTCGCCCTCCTGGGCGACCGCGCCACCCGCCTCGCCACCCGCGTGGACATCCCCGGCGAGATTGTCTGGTAGCTATCCCAGGAAGCCGCGGAGGGAGTCTTCAACGAAGGCGCGGGAGGAGGGGAGGACGATGCGGATGTCGGCGTAGTAGCGGCCGGTGGTGCTGAGGCCGATATGGCCGGCGAAGGGACAGAGGACGTGGTCCGGGTTGAAGGTGCTGTAGGCCGCGCGGTCCTTCATCGGCAGGTAGCCCATCAGGGTGTCGCCGGTGTCGTGGACTTCCATCGCGCCGGTCACCGGATCCACCAGGATATAGCCGATCACCCCGCCCAGGCTCTCCCGGGTGCAGTAGCCTTGCAGGCCGGCGATGAAAGAGCTCATCGTCTTTTCCGGCAGGTCCGGGTCAAAATCAAATTCATCCAGATAACTGAAATCCAGGGCCTTTTCCGTTCCATAGGCGAATGCGGAAGTGTGGGCGGTGTTTCCCGCCGGGCGCTGCGGGGCCGAAGCATACTTCGGCTGCGGCTCGGCGGGCTTGAACCGCTGGTCCGGCTTCCGCGGCCGGTACTGCTTCTCTTCCGGGACGATGGTGCGGGGGCCCATGGCCGGATTCGGGGCCGGTCTCGTCGCGGGCTTCGGGGCTTGCGAGGGAGCGGGTCTCGGGCTGGCCGCGGGCGCGTTCCGCTGCGGCGTCACCGATTTCTGATAGACCGATTTCCGGCCGTTCTCCCGGCCGGACTTGGGCTCGTTCCGGTTGTAGGAGCGGTCGTGGTCGTCGCGAAAGATCAGGAAAAGCGCGACGGCCGTGATGATGAGAATGAAGGCGATGATCATCGTGGTCGGGGAAGTGGTGGTCCGTCAAAGATAAGGATTATTTCCGGCCGGGGCAACAAAAAACCGCCCAAGCGGAGGGGCGGTTCTTTGTGAGAGGGGCGGGAGCTAGAGTCCCAGTTCTTCCAGGAAGCCTTTCGCTCCTTCGGCGGCGGTGTCGATCGCGCTCGGAACCTGCTTGAGGAGGGCGTTGATCTGCTTCAGGCCGTCGGCGACGCCGCACTTGAGGGCGGTAGCCGTGTATTTGCCGATGGCGGCATTGATTTCTTTCTTTTCCTCTTTCGAGATCTTGTCATACTTGTCCACATACTGCTGGACGAGCTTCTCGAACTGGGCGTTGGCTTTTTCCCACTGGGCGGGCGTGAAGTCGGCGCCCTTGTCGGCCACCTTGTCGGCCAGCTGGGTGAACTTTCCGGGGAGGGAGAAGGCGCAGGCCGTCATCAGCACGGCGGCGAGGGCCAGGATCACGATTTTCTTCATCATACGAATGCAAATAAAGTTGTTCTGCGCCGGGTTTCTGCAAAAAATATTCCGAAGGAGTCAAGAGGACGGCAAACGATCCGTCGGAAGGCGGCATTTTTCCTTTTTTTATTATCTTTGTTCAAATTGTTTGTAAGTATCGTATGCGAAAAAGATTCAGAAGCAGGTTGCTGGCGCTGGTCCTGCCAGTTTTCTTGTCCGTATTCTCCGGCTGCACGGAACAGGTTCGGCCGGAATTGGACGAGACCCACGCCAAGTTGCAAGCGCTCCAGGAACTGGCCGGCGCCGTAAACTGGGACCTGCACATCCTGGACCTCATCGTGAAGGAGCTGGATGACGGCCACACGATTTTGCCGGAGACCTACCGGCTCACAGAAGACGGTTACGAAGTGTCGTTCCGCGACGGAAAAACCATCGTCATCCCCTTTGGAAAGGATGGCGTGGACGGTCGTCAGTTCATCCCTGTCGGTGTCCAGGACGACGAAGACGGCTTGTATTACTGGAAAGTGGACGGCGAATGGCTGCTGGATGCCGACGGCAACCGCATCCGCGCTGGCGCCACGGACGGTTTCGTCCCCCAGTTCAAGGTCGAGGACGGCTTCTGGAAAATCTCCGTGGACGGCGGCGAAACCTTCAGCCAACTGGCCAGCTGCGAGGAGATGGACGGCATGGGCGTTTTCCGCCAGGTCGAACAGACCCCTTTCGGAAAGGTCATCCTGACGCTTTGGGACGGAGAAACCATCGAGCTTTCGAGCCGATTCCCGTTCCGAATGTCCTTCGAGGGCGCGGTCCGAGACACGATGCTCATCGCCGCCAGCGAGGTGCTCCCGATTCCGTATAAGGTCAACCTGGAAGGCGAGACGGACCAGCCGATCCTCGTCACCTCCGGCACGGACGGCATCTACCTTTCCCGCGTCGAGGCGGAAGACGACACCACCGGCGTGGTCAAGGTCCAGGCTCCCGCCGCGTATGCCGACGGATACATCCTTCTTTCTGCCAGCTGTGGCGGTTATTCCGCGCTGAAGATGATCACATTCCGCCCGCGGGAAATCTTCCCGGCGGCCTCCTTCGTCCCGGTTCGGCTAGGCAGCGGAGACGAACAGAAGGTCCTTCCGTACAAAGCCAATTTCAAGTATGTTCTCCAGACGTCTCAGGAGGGTTCCTGGCTGGAAGTCGTCCCCGACCCGGAAACGGGCGAGTTGACCTTCAAACCTCAGCCGAATACCGGGGACGAGGTGCGCATCTGCGAGGTAACGGTGTCGCCCGAGGACAATCCGGACTATGTCTGCACGACCTTCCGGGTCATGCAGGCGACCGATTCCTTCACCATCCAACTGCAGGAAGACAGCCCCTTCACGTTCGATCCCGAGACGAAAACGCTCTTCGCGCCCGCAGAAGGCGGTGACGGCGACTTGTGGATAACCTTTCCGTCGGCCCTGACCGTCGCGGTCCCCGAAACGGCGGACTGGATTCAGACCGCCCTGACCGATGTGGACGGTTTTCGCCGGCTGCAGGTCCATCTGGACCCCGTCGTCAACGGCACAGGCCGTGAATGCGCCCTCCTCCTCCGTCTCCAGGCGGGAGCGGTTCCCATTGGAGAAATCAAGGTAGTACAGGCCGGCGCACCGTCCGGCAATTAAGTGAGAAAAGACCATGAAAATGAAAAGATACATCGTAGCAGGCATCCTGGCGGCCGCTTTCCTGGCCGGCGGATGCGGCAAGTTCGTCCGGGACGAACTGATCACCATGCAGAATGAGATCGACCGCCTGTATACGCAGGTCGACGAGATGAACAAGGATCTGTCGGCGCTCCGGAGCATCGTCTACGCGATGGGGGCCAACGGTTACATCGTAGGCGTGGAAGAGGGTACGGATGAAGACGGCCGCGCCTTTTACAAGCTCAAGTTCCGCACGATCACACCGGACGCCGACGGGCGTGGGTACGAAATGACCGATGACGCGTTTTCCGTCCAATTGTACACCGGCGTGGACGGCAAGAACGGCACGGATGCCGTTCCGTATGTCGTCAGCGCCAGGCAGGACGGGGAAGACGGCCGCTGGTACTGGTATTCCGCCCAGGACGAAGACTGGCTCAAGGACGATCAGGGGAATCGTTTCCCCGTGGACGGAAAGACTCCGCAACTGAAAGTCGAAGAGGGCTTCTGGTTCGTTTCCTGGGACGGCGGGCTCACCTGGGAGGACACCACTTGGAAGGCCAAGGGTGAAGACGCCTACGAAATGTTCACGAAGGTCGAGGTCTTCGACGACCGGGTGGAACTGACCCTTGCGGCTGACGGTTCGGTTCTCGTGATGCCTCGCTTTCTGCCGGTGGACGTGGATCTGACCGTCGGGGGCGAGCCTCTGGGAGACGAAGTGCTGATCGCTCCGGGCGAGACCGTCTCGATCCACTATGTCCTGTCGGGAACGGGTGTGGAGAACGCGCTCCTGTTCGCCGGAACGGACGGCCGGATGAAGACCGCCATCCGGGAAGTATCGGCGGTGGAAGGGATGGTGGACGTGACTTGCCCGGCGGTTTTCCCCGAAGGGGGCTATGTCTACATCACCGTCCATGACGGGAACGGCCGTTCCGATGTCCGGGTGCTCCGGTTCGTCTGCCGGACGCTCAAGGTCCTGTATGGCGAGGCGGTCCATGCCGCTCCCGCCGCCGGCGAGACCGGCGTCATGCTCACGTTCGAAGCCAATTTCGACCTGGAGGCGGCCGGCGTCTTCCCCGAAGGCGTGGAACCCTGGCTGACCGTGAAGACGGAAATCGTGGAAGGCGTCCGCGTGCTGACCTATGACGTGGCCGCCAATGCCGCCGCGGAAGCCCGCACGGGCGTCATTGCGGTCGGCCCGAAGGACCATCCCGACTTCAAAATGTTCCGGGTCACCGTGAATCAGGCTGCGGCCGAGCCGGCGCCCGGCAATTAAGGAGGAACCGCGATGAAAAGAATGATTCTCATCGGACTCCTGGGCCTTGTCCTGCCGTTGACCTGCGTCGCCCAGAAATGGACGGTCCAGACCAACGTCCTGGACTGGGCCGCGCTCGGCACCGTCAATGCGGAGGTGGGCATGTCCGTCTCCCGGCATTTCTCCCTGATGGTGGGCGGGCGGTACAACCCGTGGGATTTCCAAACCCACAATCCCGAAGCGCTCGTCCAGAACCGGCAGGAAACCGCCTATCTGGGCGTCCGCTACTGGACTTGGTACGTCAATTCCGGCTTCTGGATGGCCGCCAAGGCGCAGTATATGCATTCCTTCTCCAACACGGGTATCTGGCGGGCCGCCCTCAAAGAGGGTAGGAACGGCTTCGGCGGCGCCCTGTCTCTCGGCTACTCCTTCATGCTTTCAAAGCATTTCAACCTGGAAGTCGGCGCCGGCGGCTGGGCGGGTGTATTTCAGCATTACGGGTTCTACAGCAGCCCGGAAAAACGGTTTGTCCGGGAGGAGGGCCGTAAAACTTTCCTCTATCCCGATCAATTGTCCCTCAGCCTTGTATACGTTTTCTAGATGAAGCCTAAGCATTATCTACTCATCGGGACGCTGGCGGCCTTGGCGCTGGCCGGCTCCTGCAGCTCGCAGCGGAAGCTGGCCGCCATCAAGCGGGGCAACCCCGCGGCTTCCTTGGTCCTGGGCAAGGACGTTTACGTTCCCGAAGTGAAAGAGGCGAAGGTCCTGCGCGACACCCTCCGTATCAAGGATGACGACGGCCGGGAACTCCTGCTGATGAAGGCCATCCGGGACGAGGAAACCGGTGATATGGTGGCGACCGAGACCCTGGACGCGGCCAAGATTACGGCCCGGTTCCGCAACATCGCGGAGCGACACGGCCAGGTGGACCTTTCCTTCGCCATCATCGTCCCCGGCGCGATGCAGGACAGCCGGTGGCAGCTCCGCTTCTATCCCGACATGTACATTCTGGGCGACGTCGAGCGGCTGGAGCCGGTCATCATCACCGGCAACGCCTACCGGAAGGCCCAGCTGCGGGGTTACCAGCAGTACAACCGATTCCTCTCGCGCATCGTCTCGGACACCACCCGTTTCGTTAATGTCAAAGCGCTGGAAATCTTTCTGCGCCGCAACATCCCGCAGCTGTACGCCTTCAAGACGGACAGCACGTACGTGACGGACGAGCACTTCTACACGATTTACGGCGTCTCCGAGCAGGAGGCTGTGGAGCATTACACGAACAAGATCGCCCGCCGGATGAACGAGCGGCGGAAGAACCGGCTGGACGAGGTGTACCGCAAATACGTGAAAGTTCCCATCGTCACGGAAGGCATCCGCCTGGACACGGTGATGGTCGGGGAGAACGGCGATTTCATCTACAACTATGTCCAGACCATCGCCACGCGGCCGCGCCTGCGGAAGGTGGACATCGTCCTGTCGGGCGACATCTACGAGTCCGACCGGAAGCTGTACGCCATCCCCGAGAGTTCGCCGCTGACTTTCTACATCAGTTCCGTCTCCGGCCTTGCGGACCGCACGGAGCACTATATGACCAAGATCATCGAGCGTCACGCCGACGCGAACACGACCAGCTGCATCGATTTCCAGGTGGGGAAGAGCAACATCGACCTGAACCTGGGGGACAACCGCCGGGAACTGGGCCGGATTCGCCGCACGCTGACCGCCCTGCTGGAAAACGAGGAATTCCTGCTGGATTCCATCATCGTCACCGCCTCGGCGTCGCCCGAGGGAAGCGAAAGCCTCAACTGGCGGCTTTCCCGTTCTCGCAGCGAATCCATCTCCCGGTACTTGGACGAGCAGATCAAGGTCCTCTGGGATTCCCTGGACCGTCGCAACGGTCTCCGCTTCAATGCGGCCGGGCATCGGATCAAGGCGGTTCCGCCCGACATCCCGTTCATCAGCCGCTACAAGGGGGAAAACTGGGACCGTCTGGACGTCCTGGTGGACGAAGACGACTATCTGACCGAGGGCGACAAGTCCCGCTACGAACTGCTGGGCCGCGTGCCAGGCTTGGACGATCGGGAAGCACTGCTGGGCCGCGAGCGCTTCTATCAGTATCTGCGCGACCGCCTGTATCCGAGGCTTCGCACCGTTGCGTTCGATTTCCACCTGCACCGAAAGGACATGGTCAAGGACACGATCCATACGACCGTCCTGGATTCCACCTACATGCGGGGTGTCCGGGCGCTGACGAATATGGACTATGACGGCGCCTTGGCCCTCCTCCGCCCGTACGATGACTACAATACGGCTATCGCCTATATGGGCCTGGACCGCAACCAGAGCGCTATGGCGATCCTGTCCCGCCTGAAGCCGACGGCATCGGTGAATTACCTGATGGCCATCCTGTATGCCCGTCAGGGCGACGAGCAGGAGGCCGTCCGGCGCTATCTCGCAGCCTGCCGCCAGGAACCGTCCTATGTGCACCGGGGCAATCTGGATCCGGAAATCTCCCGCCTGATCAAGGCCTATCGCTTGAACGGGGACGCCGGAGAGGACCTTCCACCGGACTTATAGCGGTTTTTAAGTCCTTTTTAAGGTCGGTTAATCATCCATTTAAGAAGGAATAAAGGGAGGGTCCGTATTTTTGCGTTAAAGATGCGCGCGAAATGAAACGGACCCTTCTGCTTCTCCTCGTCGGACTCCACGCCGCCCTCCTCGGGGCCGGCGTCCGGTTCCCGGGCCGCTTCGCCCCTTCCGAGGGGCTGACGAACCGCCTGGAGAAGCCCTACCGGGACGAGATCTGCCTCAACGGCTCCTGGCAGTTCCAGGCCGGGGCGGAGGACCGGGGGAACTGGGATGCGGTCTGCATCCGGATCCCTTCCCCGTGGAACGTGAACGGCTTCGCCTGGAACGGCCTGGAAGGGCCCGACCACCGCGATTTCCCGTCCTATCCGGCCGCCTGGACCGAGGTCCGCGAGGCCTGGATGCGGCGGACGGTCCGGGTTCCGGCCGACTGGGCCGGCGACCGGATCTTCCTGCATTTCGAGGCCGTCGCCGGCAAGGCGCAGGTCTTCGTGAACGGGGAGAAGGTGGCCGAGAACTTCGACCTTTTCCTCCCGTTCGAGGCCGATGTCACGGAGGTCGTCCGTCCCGGCGAGGAGGCCGACGTCCGCGTGTTCGTCCAGTCCCAGAAGCTGTTCGAAGACCCTTCCGGCGTCGGCCGCCG
This sequence comes from uncultured Bacteroidales bacterium, assembly GCA_946538425.1. Classification (GTDB taxonomy): domain Bacteria; phylum Bacteroidota; class Bacteroidia; order Bacteroidales; family UBA932; genus Cryptobacteroides. The sequence continues at coordinate 11,211 of CAMNGM010000023.1, forward strand.
GATCGTCCCGGCCGGGTCGATGTGGGGGTACTACATCGACGGCATCTGGCAGGACGTGTATCTGCTGCGCCGCCCGGCGGTGCGCATCGACGACGTGTATATCCACCCCCTGGTATCGGAGGGTCTCCTGCAAATTAAGGTCCGATTGCGCAATGACGGGGTCCGGACAGCATCCGTCCGGCTCGCGGGCCGGGTTAATAGTTGGTTGAACCGTTCTGGAAAGACGGTGCAGGAGGCCCCCATACCAGCGTGGGAACTGGGCGGGAAGGCGCTGGACATTCCGGCGGTCCGGCTCTCGGTACCCGCCGGAGACACCCTGACGCATACCCTCCGCGTCCCGGCGGACCTCAAGACCTGGACGCCGGAGCATCCCGACCTGTACGCCCTCCTGCTGTCGCTGACCCGGGGCAAGAAGACCATCGACAGCAAATACGAACGCTTCGGCTGGCGGGAATGGACCCTCGAGGACGGGATGCTGTGCCTGAACGGGGAGCCGTATCCGCTCCGGGGCGATTCCTGGCATTTCATGGGCGTCCCGCAGCTCACCCGCCGCTATGCGTGGGCCTGGTACACCGCCATCAAGGCGATGAACGGCAACGCCGTCCGGCCCCACGCGCAGGTCTATCCCCGCTTCTACCTGGACCTCGCCGACGAAATGGGCATCTGCGTCCTCGCGGAAACGGCGAACTGGGCCAGCGACGGCGGTCCCGCCCTGGAGAACCCGCAGTTCTGGGAGCATTCCAAGGACCATCTCCGCCGGATGGTGCTCCGCGACCGGAACCACGCCTCCGTCTTCGGCTGGAGCGTGTCCAACGAGAACAAGCCCGTCATCCTGCACGTCCATCACCGGCCGGACCTGATGCCGCTCCAGGAGCAGGCCTGGCGCGACTGGACGGCCATCGTCCGGGAGAACGATCCGTCCCGGCCCTGGATCTCCTCCGACGGGGAGGAGGACGGCTCCGGCATCCTGCCGGTGACCGTGGGCCACTACGGCGACGCCGGGTCGATGCGCGAATGGAAAGCCATCGGCAAGCCCTGGGGCGTCGGCGAGCACAGCATGGCCTACTACGGCACGCCGGAGGAAGTGTCGAAATACAACGGCGACCGGGCCTACGAGTCCGCCGAGGGGCGGATGGAAGGCCTGGCCTACGAATGCTATCACCTGATCAAGTCCATGCGGGAGGCCGGCGCCTCCTACAGCACGGTCTTCAATATGGCCTGGTACGCCCTGAAGCCCCTTCCGCTGGGGAAGAAGGACCTCGCCACGGCCCCCACCCTGGAGGACGGCATCTTCTTCGGCCCGTACGAGGAAGGGGTCCCGGGCGTCCAGCCGGAGCGGCTGGGCCCCTACGGGACCACCTTCAACCCGGGCTACGACCCGGCCCTCCCGCTGTGGGACCCTTGGCCGCTGTACGACGCGATGCGGGCGGCGAACGCCCCCGGAGGCAGCGCCTGGTGCCGTTGGGAGGAAGAACCCGAAAAGACAAGTCATAAGGTTAAGTTGGTTGATAAAGCTGTTCCGGAGCCCTATCAGAGTGTGGTGTGTTGTGGGGCTCCGGACGGGCGTGTGCGACGGATTCTGCATTCGCAGGGCGTCGTCCTGTCGGACAAGCCGAAGGGACGGACGCTGTACGTGGTGGATGCCGCCTCCGGCGCGCTGCCGCCCGGGGACGGCTCCGACGTCTGGTACTGGGGCGTGACCCCGGAAACAGCGGCCGCGTACGGCTTGGATATCGTCCTGACGCCACTCCGCCGGTCCTCGTTCCTGCCCGCGCAGCGTTCCTGGACGCGGGGCCTGACCAACGCCGACTTCTATTTCTGCGAAGTGCAGCGGCAGGATGCCGCAAAGTATACGCTCTCCGGCCCGTTCGTGGAGGAGGGGGAAGTTCTCGTGGAGGCCTGCCGGACCGACTGGCGCCGCTGGAACAAGCGGGCGGAGGAGATGAAGACGGCTTCCCTTCTGCGCAGCGAATACGAATGCACCGCCCCGCTGCCGGTTTTCGTCAAGAACGGGAACCGCTACGTAAGCACCCTGGATGACTTCCTGTCTTCCGAAAAAGGATGGAATACCCTGCATAAACTGCTGCTGAACGCCGGCATTCCCTGCGCCGACGTCGCTCCGGAGAACTTCGGCCGGTTCGACGACGGCATCTACCAGCCCGGCATCCTGACCCGGCCCGTCAAATAACCCGCGTATGAAACGACTGACACTGACCCTGCTCGCCCTCGCCGCCACCCTGGCCCTTTCCGCCCAGGTGCGGGTGACCTTCGTGGGCGCCAGCATCACCGAGGGGGCCGGCACTTCCGACCCGGCCACCCGGTCCTATCCGGCCCGGACGCAAGCCCTGCTTGGAGACACCTGGCACATCGAGAATTACGGCGTCGGCGGCTGCACGATGCTCCGCCACGGCGACTTCCCCTACTGGACGGAAGGCCGGCTGGGCGAGGCCCTCGCCAGCCGCCCGGACATCGTCTTCATCGACCTGGGAGGCAACGACAGCAAGCCGCAGAATGCGGTGCTCATCGACCAGGAATTCGCGGACGATGCCGAGAGCCTGGTGCGGATTATCCAGGCCCTGCCGTCGCATCCCCGGGTGATCCTGCTGACCCCGACCCTGTTTACGAAAGATTCCTACGGCATCTCCGACGATGTCAGCCAGAAGAAAGTCTGCCCGGCCCTCTACGAGGCGGCGAAACGCACCGGTTGCGAGGTGCTGGACTTGTACCCGGTCCTGCAGGACGCTCCGGAAACGCTTGCGGGTGACGGCATCCACCCGGACGACCGGGGTGCGGAACTCCTGGCGGAGAAGGTGGCCTGGTACCTGAAGGCCTATCCGGAAAAGCCGGCGGAGTTCATGACCATCGACGGAATGGCGGATAATCCCTTCATCACGCACCTGTACACGGCCGACCCGTCCGCCCACGTCTGGGCCGACGGCCGCCTGTATGTGTATGCTTCCCACGACATCGACCCGCCGCGGGGCTGCGACCTGATGGACCAGTACCACGTGTTCTCCACGGACGACATGGTCCATTGGACGGACCACGGCGAGATCCTGCGGGCCTCCGACGTGCCCTGGGGCCGCAAGGAAGGCGGATTCATGTGGGCGCCGGATGCGGCTTTCCGCAATGGCAGATACTATTTCTACTTCCCGCACCCGTCCGGGACGCATACCGGTTCCACCTGGAAGATCGGCGTCGCCACCTCCGACAAGCCCGCCTCGGACTTCCAGGTGGGCGGCTACATCCAGGGAATGACCTCCTATTACGACCCTTGCGTCTTTGTCGATGACGACGGGAAGGCCTACATCTACAACGGAGGCGGCGGCCAGTGCTTCGGCGCGCGCCTGAAGAAGAACATGACCCAGCTCGCCGGCAAGATGGTTCCGATGGAGGGACTGGTGGATTTCCACGAGGGCCCCTGGGTCCACAAATACAACGGCAAGTACTACCTGTCCTATCCGGACAACTACATCGACGCGAATGGAAAGCAGTACAACCGGATGCACTACGCGATGTCCGACAGCCCGCTGGGCCCCTGGGAATACAAGGGCATCTTCCTGGATGCGACCGACTGCGACACCTCCCACGGCAGCATCGTGGAGTTCAAGGGCCAATGGTACCTGTTCTACCACGGCTGCCAGCTCTCTCAGATGGGCAATCTCCGTTCCATCTGCGTGGACCGGCTCTATTACAACGAGGACGGAACCATCCGCAAGGTCCACCAGCGTCATCACAGTTATCTTCCCCGCAAATAAACCGAGCGTATGAAAAAGATATCGGCCCTGCTGCTTTGCGCCGCCCTGTTCGCAGGTTGTTCCAAGTACGGTCCCAAGGACCCCGTGGACTATGTGAACCCCTACATCGGCAACATCAGCCACCTGCTGGTCCCGACGTTCCCGACCGTGCAGCTTCCGAATTCGATGCTGCGGGTGTATCCCGAGCGCGCGGACTACACGTCCGAGTATGTCAACGGCCTGCCGGTCATCGTGACGAACCACCGGGAGCGGTCGGCCTTCAAGCTGGGCGTGACGACGGGGGAGACGCTCCGTCCGGTCATCCCGGTCACCTATGACAACGAGCACCTGACGCCCTACGGGTTCGGCATCGACCTGGAGGACGGGGCGGTCCACGCCGATTATGCGGTCTCGCACCAGAGCGCCGTGTATCGGATCCGTTTCCTGGATGGGCACGGAACCCTCCTCCTGACGTCCCTGAACGGGGCCGTGAGTCTGGCGGACGGGGTTTTCGCCGGCTATCAGGTCGTGGACGGGGAGACGAAGGTGTATGTGTATATGGAAGTGCAGGAGAAGCCCGTGCAGGAGGGATATCTCAGCCACGGCCAGCTCCTGGACGGCAAGTCCGACAGCGGCCGGAACGCCTGCGTGGCGATGGTTTTCGACGCCCCGGAGGTCCATCTCCGCTACGGCGTCTCCTTCATCAGCCAGGAGCAGGCGGCGGCGAACCTGCGCCGGGAAATCGACTCTTACGACGTGGAGAAAGTGGCCGCCGAAGGCCGCCGGATCTGGAACGAGACCCTCGGCCGCCTGGAGATCCGCGGCGGGAGCGAGAAGGAAAAGTCCGTGTTCTACACCTCCTACTACCGGACCTTCGAGCGTCCGGTGTGCCTGAGCGAGGACGGCCGCTACTGGAGCGCCTTCGACAACCGGGTCCACGAGGACGGCGGCACGCCGTTCTACACGGACGACTGGATCTGGGACACCTACCGCGCCGCGCACCCGCTGCGCGTGGTGATGGACCCTTCCCTGGAGGAGGACATCCTCGCTTCCTTCGTCCGGATGGCGGAGCAGGCCGGCAACGACTGGGCCCCGACCTTCCCGGAGGTGACCGGCGATTCCCGCCGGATGAATTCGAACCATACGGTGGCGACCTTCGCCGACGCCATTGTCAAGGGCCTGGACGTAGACAAGCAGCGGGCCTTCGAAATCTGCCGGAAGGCGCTGTTGGAAAAGACCTTGGCGCCCTGGTGCGGGAACCCCGCCGGCTGGATCGACCGGTTCTTCTGGCGCAACGGCTACATCCCGGCGCTCCGTCCGGGCGAGCCGGAAACGGATCCCAACGTCCATTCTTTCGAGAAGCGCCAGCCCGTGGCCGTCACCTTGGGAACCGCCTATGATTCCTGGTGCATGAGCATCATCGCCGATGCGGTGAAGGAATACCCGGAAGGGGTCGCTTTCCGCAAGGCCGCACAGTTCTACCGCAACCTGTACAATGGAACGACGGGTTTCTTCCATCCCAAGGACCAGGACGGGAACTTCATCGAGCCGCTGGACTACAGCTTCTCCGGGGGGATGGGCGCCCGCGAGTACTACGGCGAGAACAACGCCTGGGTGTATCGCTGGGACGTCCAGCAGGACATCCCCGGCCTGATCACCCTGATGGGCGGCCCCGAGGCCTTCGTGAAGAAGTTGGACGAGACCTTCGCCACGCCGCTGGGCCGTTCCAAGTACGAATTCTATGCGATGCTGCCGGACCATACCGGCAACGTGGGCCAGTTCTCGATGGCCAACGAGCCCTCGCTCCACGTCCCTTACCTGTATGACTATGCCGGCGCGCCGTGGAAGACGCAGAAACGCATCCGCCAACTCCTCCGCACCTGGTTCCGGGACGACCTGATGGGCGTCCCCGGCGACGAGGACGGCGGCGGCATGACCTCCTTCGTGGTTTGGTCCTGCCTGGGCCTGTACCCGGTCACGCCCGGCTCGGCCGAATACGCCATCGGCAGCCCGGTCTTCCCGGAGGCCGTGGCGCACCTTCCCGGCGGGAAGACCTTCGAAATCGTCGCCAAAGGCGCTTCCGAGGACAATAAATACATCCAGTCCGCCACCTTGAACGGAGAGCCGCTCAAGCGGCCGTTCCTGAGCCACGACGAGGTGGTCCGGGGCGGGAAACTGGTATTTGAGATGGGCGACCAACCGAATAAAGCGTGGGGAATATGAAACACTGTCTGATTGGCGCGGCGGCGCTCTGGCTGCTGGCCGGCTGCGCCGGCCCGGTCCACCGGACGGCGCACGGGTTCCGGACCGACGGGCCCGCCGCCCGTTTCGAAGTCGTATGCTATGCCCCGGAAATCGTCCAGGTGGTGAAGTCCCCCCTGTTCGGCGAGGTGGACACCGCCCCGACGGCTTCCGTCTCGATGGAGCCCGGAAAAGTCCGTTTCGACCTGGAGACCGGGGAAGACGGAATCATCCGGCTGACGACCGGGGCGCTCCGGGTGGAACTGGATCCTGCGAAGGCGGTCTATTCCTTCTACCGTCCGGATGGGACGCTGTTGCTCCGGGAGCAGCCCGAGGCGGCTTCCCACGAGGAAATCTACCAGGGTTTCCTGCTGGAGCCGGGCGAGGCCATCTACGGCCTGGGCCAGCACCGGGGCGGCGGCCTGGACCAGCGCGGGAAGAACTACCATCTGGAGAATGTGAACATGGAGATCGCCATCCCGCTCTTCCATTCCGTGAAGGGATACGCCGTCTATTGGGACAATTATTCCCCGACGGAGTTCCGGAGCGACGGGGACGGGGTCTCCTTCTCGTCGGAGGCCGGGAAGAACTGCTCGTATTTCTTCCTGGGCGGCGGCAGCGGTGACGCGGTGGTGCGGAACATCCGCGCCCTGACCGGCCGGGCGCCGATGAACCCGCTCTGGCAGTTCGGCTTCCTGCAGTCCAGGGAACGCTACGGCTCGGCGGAGGAGCTGGTCTCCGTCGTCAAGAAGTACCGCGAGCTCCGGGTTCCCCTGGACGGCATCATCCAGGACTGGCAGTACTGGGGGGACAACGCCCATTGGAATGCCGTGGAGTTCCTGAATCCGGCCTATCCGGACCCGAAGGGGATGATGGACGAAATCCATTCCCTCCACGCCCACGCCCTCATTTCCGTGTGGCCGTCCTTCGGTCCGGAATCAGATATTTACAAGGAGTTGCAGGCGGAAAACCTGCTGTTGGGCCAGAGCACGTTCCCGCAGGGAAACGGGGTCCGGGTTTACGACCCCTGGAACCCGCGCGCCCGGGACATCTTCTGGAACCATATGGAAAAGAGCCTCTGGTCGGTCGGCATCGACGGCTGGTGGCTGGACGCCACCGAGCCGGAGCATCAGCCGGTCCGTCCGGAAGACTATGACTACCGTTCTCCCGAGGGGACTTACCGCGAGATGCGGAATTCCTTCCCGCTCTACAGCGTCGGCGGCGTGTATGACCACCAGCGGGCCCTGACCGGCGACCGCCGCGTCTCCATCCTCACCCGGTCCGCCGCGGCCGGCCTGCAGCGCTACGGCGCGCACGTCTGGTCCGGGGACCTGGAGTCCACCTGGACTTCGCTGAGGGAGCAGGTCCAGTCGGCGCTGAACCTATCCCTGTGCGGCATCCCTTACTGGAATTCCGACATCGGCGGTTTCTTTGCCGGCTCCTGGCCGGGCGGGAACCGGAATCCCGGATTCCGGCAGCTGTACGGCCGCTGGATGCAGTTTGCGGCCTTCACGGGGATGATGCGTTCGCACGGGACGAACACCCCGCGGGAAATCTTCCAGTTCGGCGGCCCCGGCGACCCGGACTTCGACCTGCAGGAAAAATACATCCGGCTGCGCTACCGCCTGCTTCCCTATACCTACAGCGCGGCGGCGGCCGTCACCCGGGAGGACGCCTCCCTGATGCGGGCCCTGTTCCTGGACTACCCGCAGGACAGGCGGACCTGGGACGAGGACACGGAGTTCCTGTACGGGAAGTCCATCCTGGTCGCCCCGGTGTCCACGGAGGACGACACCCGGAGCGTCTACCTCCCGGAAGGGGAGTGGATCGGTTTCTGGGACGGCGCGCGCCTGAACGGCGGCGTGAGTTTCACCCGGACTTTCGCCCGGGACGAACTGCCCCTGTATGTCAAGGCAGGAGCGATTCTGCCTGTGGGCCCGGAGGTCCAGTATGCGGCTGAAAAGCCCTGGGACGATCTCCAGATCCGCATCTATCCGGGCGCGGACGGCTCCTTCGCCCTCTATGAGGACGAGGGGGACGGCTACGGCTACGAGAAAGGCGCTTTCTCCACCATCCGGTTCGACTGGAACGACGCCGACGGGATCCTGACCATCGGCCCGCGCCAGGGCGCATTTCCCGGGATGGTCGCCGGGCGCACCTTCCGGGTCGTCGTCGTCCGCCCGGGCGCCGGCGCGGGCCTGGACAACGCCTCCTGCGACCGGGAGGTCCGGTACACCGGGGAGATAGTCACCGTCGATATGAACTGACGCCCTTAAAAAAACATTAAAACGACAAGTTAAGGGCCGGATTAAGGATGGGTTCCGCGCGGTTTTAAGGTTACGCGCGCATATTTGTGACCGGACATTGATCCTGCAAAAGAACGAAAAAACCAATCACATAATCTTTTTCGACATGAAAAAACACTTCATCAGCGCGCTCCTCATCGGAGCTATGGCCGTTCCCTCCTTCGTCGCCTGCGACAACCAGGGACTTGACGACCTTACCCGTCGGGTAGAAGTCCTGGAAGGTGCCTGGCACCAGACCCAGAAGGACCTCCAGAATGCGGTCGTGACAGGCCTCACCATCACCAGCGCCAACCAGGCGGACGGGGTGTGGACCATCGTCCTGAGCGACGGCAAGAACATCGTCATCGACACCAAAGGCGGCGGCGCCGCCGTTTCCGTCGAGGAGACGGCCGATGCCTTCATCATCACCGTGAACAGCACCTCCTACACCATCCCGAAGGTTTCCTCCGCGGCCGTCAACTCCATCGTCTATGTCCCGGAGTATGCCGACCAGACCGTGTTTATCGGTGAGGAGGGCGCGGAAGTCCGCTTCCTCGCCACGCCTTCCTTCAACGCTTCCGAGGCGACCTTCGACATCGCCGACGCCCGTGAAGTGAAGACCCGCGCCGGCGCCGGCCTGTTCAAGGTGGAGTCCGCCGAGAATGACGGCGACCTCATCAAGGTGAACCTGAAGGCCCTCGCCGCCGAGTCCAACAAGGACTACACCGTCGCCCTGAAGGTGGACCTCAAGGGGACCGCGATCAGCTCCAACTACTTCCTCGTCCACGTGGGCGAGAACACCTTCGAGCCCGAGGCCCTCGAGACCCCGCATTTCATCGACGAGATCACCGCCACCGAGGTGGGTGACAGCTACCGCGCCCAGCTTCCGGACGCCAAGGCCGACTTCCTGGGCACCTTCAACTTCAAGGACCTCTACAAGGAGCTCCCGGCCGGCAACGTGACCTTCGAACTCGCTCCGGCCGAACTCCAGAACGGCCAGGTTTCCAGCCGCTACGACCTGTTCAGGAACTGCCTCGCCGCCGACGGCACCTGGACCATGAACACCCGTCCGGGCACCAACTGCTACGACCCGGAGAAGGATGGCATCTACATCTACTGCAAGGTCAACGACCAGATCAAGAACAAGGTCTTCTGGACCGTCTACGACCCGATCCGCGACAAACTTTCCCAGTACAGCCGCGACGACGACGCCATCTACGGCGACATCCACTACAGCCCCGACTTCCCGGAGGCCCAGCACATGGAGTACCGCACGA
>CAMNGM010000024.1 GCA_946538425.1 uncultured Bacteroidales bacterium
TCGCCGGCGTCCTGTTTACCCTGGAGATCCTCCTGTTCAACCTGTCGATGAGTTCCCTCCTGCCGCTGCTGCTCTCGTCGGTGTCGGCGACGCTGGTCTCTTATCTGCTGCTCGGACGCGATACGCAGTTTGCCTGCTCGCTGGCGACCTTCTCGATGCGGAACATCCCGTTCTACCTCCTGCTGGGCGCGTTCTGCGGGTTCTGCTCGCTGTATTTCATCAAGATGACGATCTGGCTCGAAGACCGGTTCGCCAAGATGAAGAATCCCTGGCTCCGCTGGGCCTTGTGCGCCGCGGGGCTCGGCCTCCTGATCTTCCTGTTTCCGCCGTTGTACGGCGAGGGGTATGAAGATGTGGGCCTTCTCCTGAACGGTCAGGCCCACGGGGCCGTCTGGTTCTTCGCGCTGGTCCTGTTGCTGAAGGTGTTCGCGATGACCTTCACGAACGCCGGCGGCGGCGTGGGCGGCACCTTCGGTCCGACGCTCTTCGTCGGCGCCATTGCGGGCTATGTCCTTTCCGCTTCGATCAACCTGGTCCTTCCCGGACAGGTTCCGGTGCCCAGCTTCGTGCTCGTGGGGATGGCCGGCCTGATGGCGGGCGTGATGCAGGCCCCGCTCACGGCCATCTTCCTGATTGCCGAGATATCAGGCGGTTACGGACTCTTGGTCCCCCTCATCCTGACGGCGGCCATCTCCTATGCCACCACCCGTATCTTCGAGAAATACTCCATCTACACCAAGCGCATCGCGCAGACGGGCGAACTGCTCACCCACGATTCCGACCAGGCCGTCCTCACGCTCCTCAAGACGGAGGCCCTCGTGGAGACGGACTTCACGCCGGTGCGTGTCGACGACACCCTGGGCGCCCTCGTCGAGGCCGTCGCGGTGTCCAAGCGGAATGTCTTCCCGGTCGTGGACGGAAAGAAGCGTTTCCAGGGCTATGTGGACCTCTCCGACATCCGGCGGGATATGTTCCGCACGGACCTCTACGAAACGGCCAGGGTGTACAACTATATGCGCTCCGCCCCCGAATACGTGTATCCGGACGAGCCGATGGACAGCGTGATGCGCAAATTCGGAAAGACCGGCGCCTGGAACCTTCCGGTGGTGGACCGCGACCTCCGGTACCTGGGCTTCCTTTCCCGTTCCAAGATCTTCAACGCCTACCGCGCCGAACTCCGGGATTTCTCCCAGGATTGAGACCTTTTCGCTTGCGTTTTTTGGGTCGGTTTTTTAACTTTGTAGACTGACACTAAAACGTACAGTGATGCGTAAACGTTTCTTCCTTTTGCTGGCAGCCCTTCTGCCGATGCTGGCCCCCTCCTGCCAGTCCGGGAAAGTGGATTCCCTTCCCGTGATGTCCTTCAACGTCCGCTACGGAACGGCCAAGGACGGTGACTTCGTGTGGGAAAACCGCAGGGACGCCGCCTGCGCGATGATCCTGGACCAGCACCCGGCCGTGTTCGGCGTGCAGGAGGCCCTGGACTTCCAGCTGGCGTATATCCAGGAGCACTGCCCGGATTACAAGTACGTGGGGGTGGGCCGTGAGGACGGCATCCGGGAAGGCGAGCATATGGCCGTGTTCTATGACACCGGGCGCATCGAACTCCTGGAATGGGGCACCTACTGGCTCTCCGAGACGCCGTTTCAGCCTTCCCTGGGATGGGATGCCGCCTGCCGCCGGACGGCCACCTGGGCCCTGCTCAGGGACAAGGTCGCCGGCCGAAATTTCTATTTCGTCAACACGCACCTGGACCACGTGGGCAAGGAAGCCCGCCGCAAGGGCCTGCTCATGCTGGTGGAGAGGATCGCCGCGATGAATCCGGACGGTTTCCCGATGGTGCTCACCGGCGATATGAACGTCTATCCGGACGATCCGTGCCTGGGCGAACTCCGCACGCTGATGGAAGATGCCCGCCAGACGGCGAAGGTCACCGACAACGGCCTGACCTGGCACGACTGGGGCAAGGTCTCCGGCAATCCGCCCATCGACTATGTCTTCTACGCCGGCTTCGCGGGCTGCGACAAGTTCGCCGCGGTCCGTCAGCCCTATGAGGGCGTGGCGTATGTCTCCGACCATTATCCGGTGACGGCCCTTCTCCGCTACGGCCCCGCGCAGGAGCCCGTGAAGAAGGAGCCCGTGCCCGTCGAGCCCAAGTATGTCGTGGAGGTGGAAGCGCACCGGGGCGGGATGGGCCTGTATCCCGAGGAGACGCTTCCCGCGATGCTCAATGCCGTGAACCTGGGCGTGAACACCCTGGAAATGGACCTTTGCATTACCCAGGACAAGCGCGTGGTCCTCTCCCACGACAGGTATTTCCATCCCCGCTACTCCTCGCATCCGGACGGGACGCCCGTCGTGAGCGGCGAGCCCAAGACCTGGCTCTGGCAGATGCCTTACGCCGAGGTGCAGAAATGGGATGTGGGCAACCGGTACAATCCGGCCTGGCCCGAGAAGCGCTGTATGCCCCTCGCGAAGCCCCTGGCCCGTGACGTGATCGAAGCCGTGGAAGCGTGGACGACGGAAAACGGCCATTATCCGATGCATTACGACATCGAAATCAAGAGCGATCCGGGCGAAGGCGACGGCGTCGAAGGCGAGAGCTGGCCGGACTATCGCGAGTTCACGGACCTCTGTATGGCGATGCTGGACTCCCTGGGGCTGGGCGACCGCCTGATGGTCCAGTGCTTCGACGAGCGCGCGCTCAACTACATCAACGAGAAGTATCCCGGCCACACGCTGGCCTACCTGGTGGAGGACTACGAGAAGGATTTCGACGAGTTTATGGGCAAGCTGGATTTCACGCCCCAGTGGCTGAGCGCCCCGCACGCGAACGTGGATGCCGACCTGGTCGCGAAAGCCCGCGCCCGGGGTATGAAGGTCAATACCTGGACCGTGGACGAACCCGACGAGATGCGCCGCCTGGTGGACCTCGGCGTGGACGCCATCATCTCCAACTATCCCGACCGCCTGCTCAAGGTGGTGGGGGAATATAAATGATACGCTTATGAAACCGATCAGCACCATTGATGCGCCGGCGGCCATCGGGCCGTACAGCCAGGCCGTGGACAGCGGCGCCGGCCTTGTTTTCGTTTCGGGCCAGCTACCCATCGACCCGGCCACCGGGGCTTTCCCGGAAGGGGGCGTCGCCGAGCAGGCGCGCCAGTCGCTCCTGAATGCGCAGGCCATCCTGCGGGCGGCCGGACTGGAACTGGCCGATGTCGTCAAGACGACGGTCTTCCTGGCCGATATGGGCGATTTCGCCGCGATGAACGCGGTGTATGCGACGTTCTTCTCCGAGCCGTTCCCGGCCCGGAGCGCCGTGGCCGTGAAGACGCTGCCCAAGGGGGCGCTCGTCGAAATCGAGTGCATCGCCACCCGGAACCGGTAAGGACGGAGGGAGGCGGTGAGCAAGGCCAAATGGATCGGCGGTTTCCTGGGCTGGGTGGCCTGGGGACCGATCGGCGCCTTGGTCGGGTACCTGCTCGGCAAGGCGGTGGATACGTATATCGACGGGTCGCGCCAGTTGCCCGGCGGTGACGGCTGGCAACGGCAGCAGGAGCAGGGCGGATACAGCCGGCAGACCGGCCAGGACCCGTACGGGCAGGGCCAGTCGACCCGGACCCGCCAGAACCGGTATACGGCCGACGAACAGCGGAACAGCTTCTTCGTGAGCCTGCTGGTCCTTTCCTCGGCCGTCATCAAGGCCGACGGGAGGACGCATCCGGCGGAGCTGCGGACGGTCCGGGAGTTCATCCGGACGAATTTCGGCGAGCAGGCTGCGTCCCAGGCGGAGCAGATCCTGCAGCGGCTGGACAGGGAGCAGGTGAACATCTACGCGGTGGGCGGCCAGATCGCCGCCAATATGAACTACTCGCAGCGGCTGCAGCTGTTCCAGTACCTGGTGTCCATCGCCACGTCCGACGGCGAATTCAGCGCTTCCGAGAAGAGCGTTCTGGAAGCCGTCGCCTCGGCCATCCGGCTCACCTCCGGCGACGCCGCGTCCATCATCGCGATGTACTACAAGGAGGCCGATTCCGCCTATACCGTGCTGGAGATCTCTCCTTCCGCGACGGACGATGAAGTCCGGACCGCCTACCGGCGTATGGCGATGAAGTACCATCCCGACCGCGTGGCGACCCTCGGTCCAGACGTGCAGAAGGCCGCCGAAGAAAAGTTCAAGAAGATTCAGGAAGCCTACGCGACCATCAAGAAGCAGCGGGGCATCCAGTAGATTTGCCGACATCCTGCCTATGCGGAAACAGATCCTTTCCGGTTTGCTGGCGCTGGCCCTGGTCTCCTGCGGCCGGTTGCCCGCGGACCAGGTGAAAGTGTTCAACGGAACGGATTTCGCCGGGAATACCTATCCCGGCGCGACCGTTCCTTTCGGCGCCGTCCAACTGAGCCCGGACACCGACGTGAACACCCCGTCCGGCTACCATTACAGCCACGACACCATCCTGGGCTTCAGCCATACGCATCTGTCGGGTACGGGCTGTCCGGACCTGGGCGATTTCCTGGTGACGCCCGGCCTGAATGTCGTGGAGCCGCTGCCTTTCTCGCACAAGGACGAGGAGGCCCGACCCGGTTACTACAAGGTCTCGTTCGCCAAGGGAATCACGGCGGAATTGACCGCCACGGCCCACGCCGGCGTCCACCGCTACACCTTCAAGGGGGAGGGAACCCGGCTGGTCCGCATCGATGCGCGGCACTGCATCGGCGGCTGGAGCAAGGCCACCGAATGCCGGCTGTCCCTGGAAGGGTCCGAAATCCTGGGGTACCGCCGGGTGACCGGCTGGGCGGTCGACCGGGAAGTGTTTCTCTCCGCCGTTTTCTCCGTGCCTTTCCTGTCGGCGGACGAGCCGGAACCCGGCGTGATGGTGTTCACCTTTCCCGACGACCTCAAGGAACTGATGCTGTTCGCCGGCATTTCCGGCGTGGATGCGAATGGGGCCCGCGGGAACCGGGTGAAGCAGACGGCGGGCGGCCGGTTCGACGGGCTTCGCCGGCGGGCCGGGAGCAACTGGGACGACGCCCTCGGGCGGATCCGGGTCGAAGGGGGGCCGACGGATGTGTTCTACACGTATTTCTACCACACTTTCACGACGCCCAACCGCATCGACGACTACGACAGGCGCTACCGCGACCAGGCGGGCCGGAACCGGCAGCTGCCGGAAGGCCGCCACTTCTATTCCACGCTGTCGCTGTGGGATACGTTCCGGGCCTGGCATCCGCTGGAGACGCTGCTGGACACGGCCTTCGTCGGCGATATGGTCCGCAGTATGCTGGATGACTACGACTGCCGCGGGGAACTCCCGATCTGGCCCCTGGCCAGCGACGAGACCCGCTGTATGATCGGCTACCACAGCGTGCCGGTCATCGCCGATGCCTGGCTCCGGGGCATCCGCGGCTTCGACGGCGAGAAGGCCCTGGAAGCGATGATGGCCTCCTCCGACAAGGCCAATGTCAACGCCTCCGACCTCTACCGCGAGTACGGCTGGATCCCTGCCGACCGGAAGACCGAATCTGTCTCGCAGACGCTGGAGTTCGCCTATGACGACTGGTGCATCGCCCGGATGGCCGAATCCCTGGGCCACGCCGACATCGCCGAGCGGTACGACCGTCGCGCGCGCAGCTATCGGGAAATCTTCGATCCGGCGACCGGTTTTTTGCGCGGCAAGAACGCGGACGGGACCTGGTCCGCGGCCTTCGACCCGCTTTCCGGCTCCCGGGACTATACGGAGGCGACGCCCTGGCACTACCGCTTCTTCGTCCCGCACGACGTGGCGGGTCTCGCTTCGCTGATGGGCGGGCGGGATGCCCTCCGGGGCGCCCTGGACTCCCTGTTCACCTACCAGCCTGACGGGCAGGCCGTCCTGGATCCCGGCATCGGCGGCCTCATCGGCCAGTATGCCCACGGCAACGAGCCCGGCCAGAACTTCCCGTGGCTGTTCACCTGGGCCGGCGCCCCTTCCAAGACGCAGGAATATGTGCGCCTCATCCTGACGAAGGCCTATTCCGCCGCGCCGGACGGCATCTGCGGTAACGAGGACTGCGGCCAGATGTCGGCCTGGTATGTGCTCGCTTCCCTCGGCCTGTATCCGGCCTGTCCCGGCTCCGGCGAGTATCTCCTGACGGCGCCGCTCTTCCGCGAGTCCGTCATCCGGCTCGCGAACGGAAAGACCCTGACCATCCGGGCCGACAATCCCAACCGTCCCTACATCGCCGGGGTGGAACTGAACGGGAAGCCGGTGGACCGGAACTGGCTCACCTATGACGAGCTCCTCTCCGGCGGCGTGCTTTCTTTCAGCCTATCCGCAAAACCCGTGGCGGAGCGGGAAAACCTGCCCGCGCCCTATTCCCTCACGCCGGAGCCCTTCGTCTGCCCGCCCGCCATCCAGGGCGACCTGGTCCTTTTCCAGGACGATGCCGAGGTGACCCTCTCCTGCCGCACGGAAGGGGCGGCCATCCGCTACACGCTGGACGGATCCGAGCCCACGGAGGCCAGCCCGCTCTACGAGGGCCCCTTCCGCGTGGATGCATCCGGCGTCATCCGCGCCCGCGCTTTCAAGGACGGCCTCCAGCCGTCTCCGGTGGCCAGCCGCACGGCGCACAAATGCTTCTACCAGCCGACGGCGGACCGCAGCGGCCTGCAGCGCGGCTGCCGCTACACCTGGCACACGGCGAACTTCAAGCGGATCTCCCAGGTGGAACCCGATCCGGCCGAAGCGACCGGGACGATGCGGGAACCTTCCATCGCCGGCGCCCCGGCCGCGGACCATTTCGCCTATCTCTTCTTCGGTTACATCGACGTTCCCGCGGACGGCGTCTGGTCCTTCGCGCTGCGCAATGACGACGGCGGCGCCCTCTGGGTCGACGGAATCTGCGTGGTGGACAACGACGGCATCCACGAGCCCGCCGAGGCGGAGGGAACAATCCCGCTGGGCAAGGGCCTGCACTACTACAAGTTGGTGTACTTTGACGACGAGGGTGGCCAGGAACTTGCCTGGTCCTGGAAGTCGCCGGGGGCGGACCGCTACGTTCCCGTCCCGGCCCATAAACTATATTACAAAGAATGGAGATAAAGAAGTGCTTCCTGCTCGGAGCCCTGATGGCCATCTGCACAGGGGGCTGGGCCCAGCATAGGGCCTGGGGAGATACGGAGGACGGCTATTACCGGAATCCGGTCCTGCTGGCCGATTATTCCGACCCCGATGCCATCCGCGTCGGGGACCGCTATTATATGGTTGCCTCGGATTTCCATTTCATGGGCATGCAGGTGCTGGAATCCACCGACCTGGTGAACTGGCGCCTCGTTTCCCAGATCTACTCCCGGCTGGATCTC
Organism: uncultured Bacteroidales bacterium; assembly: GCA_946538425.1. Lineage (GTDB taxonomy): Bacteria > Bacteroidota > Bacteroidia > Bacteroidales > UBA932 > Cryptobacteroides. The sequence goes on from CAMNGM010000024.1 coordinate 7,346, forward strand.
CCGGGCTGGGATGCCAATGCGCATTATTCCGGCGGATCCTGGGCCCCCAGCATCCGCTGGCACGACGGGCTCTTCTATGTCTATTTCTGTACCCCCGACGAGGGCCTGTTCATGAGCACCGCTTCCGACCCGGCCGGTCCGTGGGCTCCGCTTCACTGCGTGAAATCCGTCTATCATTGGGAAGACCCCTGCCCGTTCTGGGACGAGGACGGCCAGGCTTATCTGGGACACAGTCTCCATGGGGCCGGTCCGATCATCATCCACAAGATGTCTCCGGACGGCCGGGAACTGCTGGACGATGGCGTGACGGTCTATCGGGGGCCTGTCGCGGAAGGAACCAAGATCCACAAGTGGAATGGCTTGTATTACATGAGCATCCCTGAAGGTGGGGTGGGGGGCGGCTGGCAGACAGTTCTCCGTTCCCAGAGCATCTATGGCCCGTATGAGCGGCGGGTGGTGCTGGAGACGGGGTCCACCCAGGTCAATGGCCCTCACCAGGGCGCTATCGTGGATACCCCTGAAGGAGAATGGTGGTTCCTCCATTTCCAGGAGCGGGATCCGCTGGGCCGCGTGGTCCATCTGCAACCGATGCATTGGGAGGACGGCTGGCCTGTGATGGGCGAGGATTATGACGGGAACGGTATCGGAGAGCCCGTTTCGCGTTGGAGGAAACCGGCATCGGCCCGGACCAGGAAACGGGAGCTTCCCGCCTCGTCCGATTCCTTCCGGGGCACTGCCCTGGGCCTCCAATGGCAGTTCAACCACAATCCGCAGGACGACGGTTGGTCTCTGACGCGTCGGAAGGGTCGCCTGGCCCTGGACGGGCTGCCGGCCGCTTCCTTCCTCTGGGCACGGAACACGCTGACTCAGAAACTGATGGGCTATCGGGGCGCCTATACGGTACGTCTGGACCTGACGGACCTGGCCGACGGCCAGAAAGCCGGCCTGGCCTGCATGGGCCGGAACAACTACTGTATCGGCATTCATCAGGCCACCGGCCATCGGGAGCTGTTTGTTGAAAAAGACGGGGTGGTCCTGGATTCCCGGACCCTGAAGGCCGCGAAAGTCTGGTTGCGTCTTTCTTTCGATGCTGAGGCTCCGGAAGCGGGCTTCTCCTTCCAGTATAGCCTGGACGGAAAGCGTTTCGAGCCTTTTGGAGAAGCCTTTGCGGCGCACAACGGTTTCTGGAAAGGCGCCCGTCCTGCTTTGTATAGCTATAATACGGAACAAAGAGGCGGAACGGCCTGGTTCCGGGATTTCGTTTTCACTGAAGAGAAATAACTGACAGGATTCGTGACGATCGGACTGTTTTGCAGTAAAAGCGAAATAAAGGAAAATTCGTAGGAACCGGAGGCTTGTTTGTAGAATTGAATAGAAAACTGATAACCAATCCTTGATATGAAGAGAATGCTGTTCGCGCTGGCCGCCTTCCTGGTGTCCGTTTGCGCCTGCCAGCCCGGTCCCGGGAAAAAGGTTCAAGAAGACCTCGCCGGCCATGTCATCATCATCGGCCTGGACGGCTGGGGTACCTGGAGTTTCGAGAAAGGGGACACCCCGTTCATCCGGGAAAAGATGCAGGAGGGGAGCTACACCCTGTACAAGCGCACGGTGCTTCCGTCCATCAGCGGCGCCAACTGGGCGGCGATGATGAACGGCACCCCGGCGGAATCCTCCGGCATCATCGGCAACGATGCCGCCCCCTCCTTCAAGCCGCTGGTCCTCACGGAGCACAATGCCCAACCGACGTTCTTCCACCTGCTCAAACAGGTCCGACCCGATGCGGAAACCGGCGTCGTGTGCGAGTGGGGCGATTTCCTGAACTATGCCGATACGCTGTGTCTGGACTATTTCCAGCGGATCGAGGACCCGGAAGGTCATCCGGACGCCATCGTGGAAGAGAGCGTGAAGTACATCAAGGACAAGAAGCCCGCGCTATGCTTCATCCACATCGACGCGCTGGACCATATGGGCCATGCCTACGGCCAGGGTTCCGCCGAATACTATGCCGAACTCCCGCTGGTGGACGACCGCGTCCGCCGCATCGTGGAGTGCGTCAAGGAGGCCGGCATCTATGACGACAGCATCCTCATCATCTCCTCCGACCATGGGCACGAAGGCACCGGCCACGGCGGCCACGCGCTGAACGAGATCGAGACGCCGCTCGTCATCTGGGGCAAGGGAATCAAGAAGAACCACGAGATTACGGAAACCGTGATCCAGTACGACCTGGCCGCCACGGTGGCCGAGGTCTTCCACCTGGAGAAGCCCCAGAGCTGGCGCGGAGTCTGCATCCCTGTCTTCGAGTAATCCTATGAGACGCGCGCTTTCCCTGGCCGGGGCGGTCCTTCTCCTGGCCGCCTGCCAGCCTTCCTTCGGAGTATACGACCTCAGGTGCGAGGGGCTCGTAGAGCCGCTCGGCATTGACAGCGCCAACCCGCATTTCAGTTGGAAGATCCGTTCGGACCAGCCCATGGAACAGGCCGCCTACGAGATCGAGGTGGGCCCGGACCTCTGGCAGTCCGGAAAGGTGGAATCCCCGGACCAGGTGATGGTCCCGTACGAAGGGTTGCCGCTCTATTCCCGGCAGCAGGCCTGGTGGCGCGTCCGCGTGTGGGACGCCGCCGGGAAGGCCTCGGCCTGGAGCCCGAAACAACGCTTCGGAATCGGCGTTCTGGACGGTCTCAAGGGCGATTTCATCGGTGCGGTCCCGGGCGAGGGGCGCCAGCCGGTGTTCCGGAAGGTGTTCAAGGCGGACAAAGGCGGCAAGGCCATCCTGTACGTGACTTCCCTCGGCTATCACGAGGTATGGTTCAATGGGAAGAAGGTCTCGGACGCCGTGCTGCTTCCGGCCGTTTCCCAGTTGGACAAGCGTTCGATCATCGTCACTTACGACCTGAACCTGCGGAGAGGGGAGAACGAGCTTCTGATCCATGCCGGCTCGGGCTGGTATAAGCCCAAGACTTTCGGTGTAGCCTACGACGGCCCGCTGGTGAAGGCGGAGCTGGATGTGGCCGGCGTGCCTATCCTTTGGACCGACGATTCCTGGCAAGGCGCCTGGACCGGCCGGAAAGACCTGGGCACCTGGGAGGCGCACCGCTTCGGCGGGGAATGGATCGAGGCCGGGGTGGACCCCGAATGGGGCCCTGTGGATTACGTCGCCGTGGAAGGGATTGTGTCCACTCCGATGATGTGCAGCCCCATCCTGTTCCAGGAAACGCTGGAGCCGGTCTCCGTCGAAAAACGGGAAGACGGGACCCTGCTGGTGGACTTCGGCCGCATCGTGAACGCGATGCTGGATATGACACTGCCCCAGCTGCCTGCCGGCACGGCTGTCACCGCCACATTCAGCGACTTCCTGCACCCCGACGGCACCCTCGAGGCGGCCACGCAGAGCCGGGATGTCTATGTGTCTTCCGGCGCTGCTGACGACCGGTTCTTCAACCGGTTCAACCATCATCTCATGCGCTACATGGTCCTGGAAGGGCTTCCGGAGCCCCCGAAGGACATCCGGGCCTACAGGATTGGCGACGCCCTGTCCTGGAACAGCAGCTTCGAAAGCTCGGATCCGGACCTCAATGCCATCTACGGCCTGGTGGAGGCGTCCGTGAAGAACCTTACCTTCGCCGGCTATATGGTCGATTGCGCCAGCATCGAACGCCTGGGCTACGGTGGCGACGGCAATGCATCCACGCAAACGCTGCAGTCGATGGCCGATGTCGCTCCGTTGTATCTGAACTGGCTCCAGGCCTGGGCCGATGCCCAGCGCCCGGACGGCGGCCTCCCTCATACCGCGCCCAATCCCTACAAGGCGGGCGGCGGCCCCTACTGGTGCAGTTTCCCGGTCCAGGCAGCCTGGCGCACTTTCATGAATTACGGCGACAAACGTCCCCTGGAGCGCTTCTATCCGGTGATGAAGCATTGGCTGGACTATGTCGACGCCTATTCGGTGGACGGCCTGCTGAAGACCTGGCCCACCCCGGTTTATCGGTGGTGGTACCTCGGCGACTGGGCCGCGCCGGCCGGGGTGGACGTGCAGGATCCGGCTTCGATCGACCTGGTGGCCAACTGCACGCTGTGCCAGGTGTATCTGAAACTGGAGGAAATCGCGCGGGTGCTGGGGCAGGAGGCCGATGCGACGGAATACCGCGCCCGGTACGAAGCCCTCCGCCAGCGGATCCAGGAAGCCCTGTATCACGATGGGATTTATGCTTCCGGCAGCCAGGTGGACCTGGTGTTCCCGCTCCTGACTGGGGTTGTACCCGAGGAATTTCGCGATGAAGTGGTCGAAACGCTGAAAACCCGGACGCAGGAGGTCTACGGCGGCCATCTGGCTACCGGCCTCGTGGGCGTTCCGGTCATCACGGAGTGGGCGACGAAAGCAGGGGAGTGCGACTGGCTGTATGGCCTGCTCAAGCAGCGGGATTATCCCGGATATCTGTATATGGTCGACAACGGCGCCACCGGCGTCTGGGAAGAATGGGACGGCGGCCGGAGCCATCTCCACAACTGCTACAACGGCATCGGCAGCTGGTTCTACGAGGCCCTCGGCGGCATCCAGGCCCTGGAGCCCGGCTACCGTCGCGTCCGCATCGACCCGCAGGCCCCGGAAGGGCTCGACTGGGTGAAGGTGACGCAGGAAACCCCATACGGTCCCATCACCGTCCATCGGCAGGGAGAGCACCTGCAAGTCTCTGTCCCTGTGGGTATTACGGCGGAAATCGACGGAAAGACGGTCGGCTCCGGCGAATATGTGCGTTGATTTGTTATTGTCCCGATAAGATATACCGTTTCCTAAACACGTCATTATGAGAGCAAGATTCATTCTATTAGCGGCTGCCGTAGCCACGCTGGCGGCCTGCGGGCCGAAGGTCGGTCCCGAACCCGTCGGGAAGCGCGCCGATGCGCTGGATGCGTCGGCCTGGGACGTCTCCCAATGGATTTCCGCCGTGAATGCCCCGGAGCGGGTGATTTCGGACGAGACCGGGGACCGGGCCGCCGATGGCGCCAGCTGGTTCCTGACCACCGTGAAGAACAGGAAGAAAGTGACCCGGGCGGTCTGGATGACGACGGGCCTGGGTGTCTACGACCTGTACGTGAACGGGAAACTGGTGGGCGAGGAAGTCCTCAAACCCGGTTTCACGCACTATGCCAAGACGAAGCGTTCCTTCACCTATGACATCACCGACGCGTTCGTCACGAAGGCGGGGAAGGAGAACGTCCTTTCCGCGCAGGTGACTCCGGGCTGGTGGGCGGACAAGATCGTCTCTTCCAAGCAGGAGTTCACCGGCAGGAAATGCGCTTTCCGGAGTGTCCTGGAACTCACCTACGCCGATGGAACCACCGAGCGGTTCGGCACGGATACGGAGCACTGGACCGCCGGGATCGCCGGCCCGGTGAAGCACGCCGCCATCTTCGACGGCGAGGAGTATGACGCCCGGGAACTGCCCGGCTTCGCCACGCCCGAAAAGCTTACCACTCCGGAGGTGAACACGGAATTCGCCGGGGAGATCCTTCCTTCCGCCGGCGCCGAGGTGTACCAGCGCAAGGACCTGGCTTTGAAGCCTGTCAGGACCTATGTCTGGGAAGGCGTGACCGGGGAGGTCGCTTCCGAAAACAAGGAGGAAGTGGAATACGGCAAGGTCGTCATCCAGCGCGAATACGCCGCCGGGGAGCCTGTCACCCTGAAACCGGGCGAGACGCTGGTCGTGGACTTCGGCCAGAACGCGGCCGCCGTGCCTTCCTTCGTCTTCGAGGCGAAGGAGGGGACGCTGCTCGTCTGCCGTCCTTCCGAGATTCTGAACGACGGAAACGGCGCCGAGCGCCGCGGGATGGACGGCCCCGAAGGGTCGACGCATCGGCGGAACCTGCGGGTCAGGCCCAATGAAATCTGGCTCACCTACACCTTCGGCCCGGCCGAAGGCCCCGTCTCCTTCCTGCCGCGCTGCACCTTCTATGGCTACCGGTACATCGCGGTGACGGTCACGGACGAAGTGAAGATCCTGTCCGTGGAGTCCGTCCCGGTCACATCCATCGCACGGGACCTCGAGACCGGCGTCATCACCACCGGCAACGACGACATCAACAAGCTGATTTCCAACACGCGCTGGGGCCAGCTGTCCAATTACCTCTCGGTCCCGACGGATTGCCCGCAACGCAACGAGCGCCTGGGCTGGATGGCCGACACGCAGGTATTCACCGAGACCGGCACCTTCTTCGCGAACACCGACGCCTTCTTCCGCAAGTGGACCCGGGATGTCCGGGATTCCCAGGGTGCGACGGGCGGCCTCCCGGGCGTGTCGCCCACGGCGCAGTACGGCGGCGAAATGATGCGGCTCGGCTGGGCCGATGCCGGCGTCATCGTGCCCTGGACCATCTGGAAGCAGTTCGGCGACAAGGAAATCGTGGCCGAGAACTGGACGATGATGGAGAAGTTCATGGCGCACGTGTACGAGACCAAGTACGACCACGCCGCCCTCCGCGCGGAAAACGGCAATTACAACTGGGCCGACTGGGTGGGCTATGAACCCCTGGAAAGCTGCAGCGGAAGGGCCTTCCAGACACCGGAGACCCGCCGCCAGGCCGAGGAGTACTGGAGCTACCTGGGCGCCTGCTACTGGGCCATCGACGCCGGTATGATGCGCGACATGGCGCTCGCCACGGGCCGGGACGCCGCCAAGTACCAGGCGATGGAGGACGAGGCCAAGGATTACGTCCGGACCCGCTTCCTCCGTCCGGACGGCACCTTCAGGCTGGCGATCCTGAACACGATGCAGACCCCGGCCCTGTTCGCCCTGAAGATCGGCCTGGTGGACGGCAGGGCGAAGGAGGCGATGCTCGCGCGGCTCCGCCGGAACTTCGCGGATCACGGGAACTGCCTCCAGACCGGATTCCTGGGCACGTCCATCCTGATGCAGACGCTCACCGAGAACGGGATGGGGGACCTTGCCTACGAGCTGCTCTTCCAACGGAAGAACCCGAGTTGGCTCTACTCCGTGGACAACGGCGCCACCACCATCTGGGAGCGCTGGAACAGCTATATGGCGAGCGAGGGGATGGGTCCCAGCGGGATGAACAGCTTCAACCACTACGCCTATGGCTGCGTGTGCCAGTGGATCTGGGAAACCGCCGCCGGCATCGCCGCGGATCCGAAGGATCCCGGATTCCGCCACATCGTGATGAAACCGGTCCCGGACAAGCGCCTGGGGCACCTGGACGCCTCCTTCCAGTCCGCCGCCGGCCTCATCAAGAGCAGCTGGAAATACGAGGGGGACACCTGGACCTGGACGTTCACGGTCCCGGAAGGCGCCACCGCCACCGTGACCCTGCCGGGCGAGTCCGCATCCAAGGATTACGAAGCCGGCACCTGGACGGTTGTAAAATAGGACCGGAAATCGTATATTTGTCTGATTTGAACGATCGGACTATGGCAGAACACAGCAGACTCGACCCCCACGCGGAAGCGATCCTGGAAGAATACCGGGCGCAGCGGCCCGTCTTCGAGAAGATGCAGGTGACGATTCCCGCGCGGGTGCGCGCCCTCCTGGACGAGGCGGGCGTCGTCGTCGCCTCCGTCGAAAGCCGGGTGAAGGAGGAGGAATCCCTCGCCGGAAAGTTGGAGCTGAAGGGCGCGAAGTACGCATCCCTGTCGGACATCACCGACATCTTCGGGATGCGGATCATCACCTTCTATACGGACGACGTGGACAAGGTCGCCTCCGCGGTGGACCGCCTGTTCGAGGTGGACTGGGAGAACTCCGTGGACAAGCGCAAGCTTCTCGAGGTGGACAGCTTCGGCTACCTGTCCCTGCACTATATCTGCCGGGATTCGGAGTTCCCGTACCGCTTCGAGGTGCAGATGCGCACCATCCTGCAGCACGCCTGGGCCAATATGAACCACGACACCGGCTACAAGTCCGGCGTCGAGGTGCCGGTGGAATACAAGCGCAACATGAACCGCCTGGCGGGTATGCTGGAGCTCGTGGACGAGCAGTTCAGCCGGATCCGCACGGAAATCAACGACTACCGGCGCCAGGTGCAGTCCCTGGTGGCTTCCGGCCGTCTGGAGGAAGTTCCTCTGGACGGCGACAGCTACCGCAGTTTCCTGCAGCTGCGGCCCTTCGACCCGCTGAACCGGCGGATCGCCTCCGTGAACCAGGCGGAGATCCAGGAAGTCACCCTGATGCCGTTCCTGGCCGTCTTCAAGGCCCTGGGCCTGAAAACCCTCGGCGACGTGGCGGGCCTCATCTCCAAATACGGGGAACCCGCGTACCAGATCGCCTGCTACCAGATGGGCCTGACGGACCTGGACATCGTGGCCTCCTCCGTGGGGCCGCAGAACCTCTGCCTCGCGTACCTGCTGAAGAAGGGCGGCGGCCGCGCCGGCATCCGGATGATGCTGGACACGCTCAACGGCCCTTCCGAGGGCAACGACACGATGGCGGAGTACATCCTCGCGCAGGCCGAGGACTTTTCATTTATGCACACCAAGGACTGAGCCGATGGATACCTGGAAGGCGATACGGATCGACCTGGCCGATTATGAGTACGCAGGCGAGGGAGCCAACGGGGTGAGCTACAACCACCGTTCCGATCCCGACGTGATGCTCAAGCTGTACCGTCCGGGAATGGTCACCCAGCCGTTGGAGGAGATGCGCATCGCCCGCCAGGTGTTCGAGATGGGCGTCCCGACGCCGGAACCCGGCGACTACGTGACCGACGGGACGCGCTTCGGCGTCCGTTTCCGCCGGATCCGCGACAAGGTGTCGTATGCCCGCGCCGTGGGCGACCATCCGGAGGATGTCGAACGCTATGCCGGGGAGTTCGCTCAGATGTGCCGCGAATTGCACGCCACGCGGGTGGACACGGCCCTTTTCGATAGCGTGAAAGACCGGTATGCCCGCCAGCTCGCGGACAATCCATTCTTCACCCTGGCGGAGAAAGACCGGCTCCTGCGGTTCATCCAGGATGCGCCGGACACCGATACCGCCATCCACGGCGACCTCCAGTTCGGGAACGCCATCTTCGCGGGCGGCGCGCGCTATTTCATCGACCTGGGCGACTTCTGCTACGGCTATCCGCTGTTCGACGTGGGAATGGTCTATTGCACCGCCTTCCTCAGCGAGCCGGACTTTGTACGGGATGCTTTCCATATGGAGCCGGCGACGGCCCTGCGTTTCTGGCAGGCCTTCGCGCCCGTCTATTTCGGGACGGACCGTCCGCTCCGGGACATCGAGTCCGAGGTCCGGCCCTTCGCCGGCCTCAAGACCATCATCGTGGAACGCGACATGGGGCGTCCGATGCCCACGCTCCGCGCGGCCCTGACATCCATCCTCCAACCTTGACGACGGTATGGCGAAACTCAGTGGAAACAAAATGGGATATGGCTTCCAGGCCGTCGTGACGGTGATCGTCGCGCTGGCCACCCTGGAAGCGACCACCCTGCTCCAGTACTTCTCCTCGCGGAAAGCGATGCGGGAGGAGGCGACGCGCCGGGCGGAAGACCAGCTGGAGGCGACGAACCTGTTGATCTGCGACGTGCTGGACCAGGTGGAAACCGCCGTGCACAACAATGTCTGGCCGGTGCGCAAGACCCTCTCCACCCCCGACAGCCTGTGGTCCCTGACCCGCCGGATCGTGGAGTGCAATCCGTCCGTTTCCGGCTCCGCCATCGCCCTCGTGGAGAACTATTACCCGAAGAAGGGACGCCTGTTCTCTCCGTATGCCTTCCGGGACGGGGACCGGATCGACACCCTCGACCTGGGCCGGGAATCCTATGGCTATACCGGGAAGGAATGGTTCGTCAAGCCGGTCGAAACCGGCGGGGGATACTGGTCCGAGCCCTACTATGACACGGGTGGCGGCGAGATGCTGATGACCACCTATTCGGTCCCGGTGACCGATGCGAAGGGCCGGGTCGCCGCCGTCCTGACCGCCGATGTCTCCCTGGACTGGTTCACCGACCTGGTGGGCAACATCGACGTATATCCCGAGGCGTTCAGCGCCCTGGTCAGCCGCACGGGCAAGTTGATGGTCTGTCCCGCGCCGGCCCTGGTGATGAAGAAGACGGTCCAGGAAGTGGCGGCGGACCTTGCGGATTCCACGGCGGTCCGGGACATCGGCCTGGCGATGCTGGCGGGCGAGCAGGGGAGCCGGCAGGTCCTGTACAACGGCGAGAAGGAGTATGTCTTCTACGCGCCGATCGACCGGGCGAACTGGTCGATGGCCATCGTCATCCCGCAGAAGGAAATCTACGGGGACATCCAGCGCGTGGGGCTCCTGGTCATTCTGCTGCAGGTCCTCGGTCTCCTGGTGATGAGCGTGATCCTCTACACTTCCGTGAAGAACCAGCTCCAGTTCCGGGAGGTGGCCGAGAAGAAGAGCCGCATCGACAGCGAACTCCGGATCGCCCAGGACATCCAGATGTCGATGATTCCGAAGGCCTTGCAGGCGGATACCGACGAGGTCGACATCGATATGTCCGGGATCGTCGTCCCGGCCAAGGAGGTGGGCGGCGACCTGTATGACTACTTCGTCCGGGACGGGTACCTCTTCTTCTGCATCGGCGACGTGAGCGGGAAAGGCGTGCCGGCCGCGCTCGTGATGTCGGTCACGCGCAGCCTCTTCCGGTCGGTTTCCGCCCACGAAAAGAGCCCGCGGAAGATCGTCAGCACGATGAACGAATCCCTGGCGGATATGAACGAGAACGATATGTTCGTCACCTTCTTCCTGGGCGTGCTCGACCTTTCGGACGGGCATCTGCGCTATTGCAACGCCGGCCACAATGCGCCGGTCCGCCTGGCCGCCCGGGGGTGCGGATTCCTGGAAGTCGTGCCCAATCTTCCGCTCGGGGTCGTGTCCGGCCTGCCGTATGAAGAGCAGGAAACCACCTTCTCGTGCGGGGAGGGCCTCTTCCTGTACACCGACGGACTGACGGAAGCGGAGGATGTCCGGCATCTTCTTTTCGGAGCGGAAAGGATGCAGGAGGCCGTCCGGGCCGCCTGCGGGCTCCCCGCCGGGAAACTGGTCGAAGCGATGAGGGAGGCCGTGAATGCCCATATCAAGGGTTGCGAACCCAGCGACGACCTGACGATGCTGGCCATCCGCTATATGAACCCGTCCTTGTCCGACGCCTGGGAGCGGCGCGTGACGCTTCGCGAAGTCTCCGAGATTCCCCGGTTGCAGCGCTTCATGCAGACCGTCTCCGAACATGCCGAACTGGACCACGCGCTGTCGCTGAACTTGAACCTGGCTCTCGAGGAAGCCGTCTCCAACGTGCTTCTCTACGCCTATCCCGAGGAGGCTGACAAGGAGGTGGACATCAAGGCGATGGTCCGGGAGGACCGGATCGATTTCACGGTGTCCGACAGCGGCGTCCCCTTCGACCCGACGGCCATACCCGATCCGGACCTTTCGGCCGACTTGAAGGACCGCCCCGTCGGGGGACTGGGCATCTATCTGGTCAAGCGGATCATGGACGAAGTCTCCTACTGCCGAAGGGGCGGCAAGAATATCCTGTCAATGACAAAAAAACGATCATATGGAAGTACACATCACTGAATCCGAAGGAACGATGACGGCCCGCCTGGTGGGCCGGCTGGACACGCCCGCCGCGGCGGAGGTCACCCAGGAAATCCAGCCCCTGCTGGACCACGCCGGGTCGACGATCGTGCTCGACTGCTCGGAAATGTCGTACATCAGCAGTTCCGGACTCCGCATCTTCCTCACCATCCGGAAGGCGGCGTCCGCCGCAGGCGGACACGTCGTCATCCAGGGCCTCTCGAACGAGATCCGGCAGGTCTTTATGATGACCGGTTTCCTCCAGCTCTTCGAAATCAAGTAGCCGATGAAGGACATTTACGTGAGGCATATAGCCGGCTTGCTGCAAGTGAAGGACTGGCAGGTCGAGAATTGCGCGGAACTCTTTGCGGAGGGCTGCACGATTCCGTTCATCAGCCGGTACCGCAAGGAGCGCACCGGCGGCCTTTCCGACGTGGAGGTGGCCGAGATCAAGCACTGGAACGAGGTGTTCACGGAGATGGAGAAGCGCAAGGCCTCCATTCTGGGAACCATCGGGGAGCAGGGGAAGCTGACGCCCGAACTCCGGGAGCAGATCGAGGGCTGCGTGAGTTCCAGCATCCTGGAGGACCTCTATCTGCCGTTCCGCCCCAAGCGGAAGACGCGCGCCACCGTGGCCGCGGCCAAGGGACTGGAGCCGCTGGCGGACCTCCTTTGGAGCGGGAAATCCCGCAATCCCGAGGCCGATGCGGCCAAGTTCGTGAAAGGGGAGGTCGCTTCCGTGGACGAGGCCCTCGCCGGCGCCCGGGACATCCTCGCGGAGCGGCTGTCCGAAACCGCCGTCGTGCGGGAGAACCTCCGCGGCATCTTCCGGACGCGCCGGGTGCAGTCCAAGGCGACCAAAGCCGCCCAGGCGGATCCCGCCGCGGCCAAGTACCGCACCTATTTCAACTTCTCGAACCCCGTCTCCAAGATCCCTTCCTACAGCCTGCTGGCCCTCCTTCGGGCCGAGAACGAGGGTTTCCTGAAACTGTCCATCGACGCCGACGCGGAGAAGTGCGGCAACAAGATGTACTATGACTACTGCCAGGAGAAGGGCTATCCTTCCCGGGAGTGCGGGCTGCAGATCCGGGCGGCCGTGGACGACGCCTACAAGCGTCTGCTGGAGCCGTCCATCACGAACGAAGTCCTGAAGGAGGCGAAGCTCAAGGCCGACCTGGACTCCATCCGCGTCTTCGGCGAGAACCTGCGGCAGCTGCTGCTCGCGGCGCCGGTGGGGCAGAAGCGGACCCTGGCCATCGACCCGGGCTTCCGGACGGGGTGCAAGGTCGTCTGCCTGGACGAGCACGGCGCCCTGCTCCACCATACCGTCATCTTCCCGCATCCGCCGGCCGCCAAGAAGGTCCAGGCCATCACGACGGTGGCGGACCTGGTGGAACGGTACGGGATCGAGGTGATTGCTATCGGCAACGGGACGGCCGGCCGCGAGACGGAGGAGTTCATCCGCAAGGTGGGGCTCCCCGACAGCGTCCGGATCTTCTCCGTGAGCGAGGATGGCGCGTCCGTGTATTCCGCGTCGGACGTGGCCCGGGAGGAGTTCCCCGACGAGGACGTGACCGTCCGCGGCGCGGTCTCCATCGGCCGCCGCCTGATGGACCCGCTGGCGGAACTGGTGAAGATCGACCCGAAGTCCCTGGGCATCGGCCAGTACCAGCACGATGTGGACCAGACGCTCCTGCACGAGCAGCTGGACAATACGGTGGAAAGCTGCGTGAACAGCGTGGG
>CAMNGM010000025.1 GCA_946538425.1 uncultured Bacteroidales bacterium
TTCGGCGGCTGCACCATCAACCTGGTGAAGGACGAGCTGTACGACGCCTTCATCGACGAGGCCGTGAAGCAGTTTACCGAGAAGTTCGGCCACGCCCCGAAGATCTACCCGGTGGTGATCTCCGACGGCGCCCGCAAGCTGTAAGCCGATGAGACGGCGCATCCTGGCGGCCTTCGCGGCCGCGCTTCTCCCCTTGTGCGCCCAAGCGCAGCTCCAGCTCTTCTCTTCCACGGGCAACGACCCGGGACATCTCCGCTGGTCCACGTTCCAGACCGGAGACTATCAACTGATCTATCCCCGCGGGCTCGACTCGCTGGCTACCGTATACGGGACGCTGCTGCAGCAGTACAGCGTCCCGCTTTCGGTTTCTTCCGGCTTCCGCCCGAACGAGAAATTCCTCCGGCCGATGCCCGTCATCCTGCATCCCTATGCGGGTATTTCCAACGGCCTGGTGGCTTGGGCGCCCCGGCGGATGGACATCTTCACCCTGCCGGACGTGTCCGGGATGACCCCGGTCCCCTGGGCGAAACTCCTCGCCATCCACGAGGGCCGACACGTCGCCCAGAAGCAGTTCCTCAGGACCGGCTTCTGGACCGGTTTCCACTATCCGTTCGGCGAACTGGCGGAGATGATCATCGGGATGGTCCCGAACTCCTCGCTGCTGGAAGGGGACGCGGTGGTGGCCGAGACGGCCCTGACCCGGGCCGGCCGTGGCCGCAGCGGCGATTTCCTGAGCGAGATGCGGATGTTCTTCGACACCGGCGACCTCCGCAACTGGTACCAGTGGCGCTACGGGTCCATCAAGAAGTATACGCCGGACATCTACCGGCTGGGCTACCTGACCGTCGCCGGCTACCGCTACGTGTACAATGACCCGTATTACACGACGAAATTCCTGAAGGTCGCCTCCACCCTTGGCGGCGCCTTCTCCGCGATGAACTCCGCCTCGAAACAGTCTTCCGGAAAGAAGCTTCCGGTGGCCTGGGACGAGATGATGAGAACCTACCGGGATATGTGGGACCTGGACAACGACCACCGCGCTCCTTTCTCCGTGACGGAGCCCCTGGTCCGCCTGCCCCGGTCCTATACGGTCTATGCCGGCACGGTGCCCGGGAACGGCGCCGTGTATGCGGAAAAAGCGGGGATGGACCTTCCCGCCGTCCTGGTCCGGGTCGGTCCGGACGGGCAGGAAAAGACCCTCGCGGCGTTCGGCGGGGAAGGAAAACTCGCCTGGTCGGGCGCCCTGCAGCGGGTCTATTGGTCCGAGGCCGTTCCGGATGTCCGCTGGACGCTGAAACAGGACGCCCGGATCCGCTATTATGACGTGCAGGCGGACCGCCAGGGCTCCCTGGTGCGCGGCGGGCGCTACCTCAGCCCCGCTGTCTCCGCCGACGGGCTTTCCGTCGCGGCCGTGGAGTATCCGACGGACGGATCGGCCGCCGTGGTCGTCCTGGACGCCCGCAGCGGGGACATCCTCCGCCGATGGAAGGCCCCGGCCGGCTTCCAGCCCACGGAAGTGGTCTTCCAGGACGCCGGACTCGTTTTCGCGGCCATCACGGACGACGGAACGGGCCTGTACCGCGTGCCCCGGGACGGCGGCCGTCCCGAGACCCTGCTCGCCCCGCAGCCGGTGACGGTCAAGGACCTGTCCGCCGTGGACGGGAACACCATCCTGCTGGTCAGCGACCGGACGGGAACGAGCGAGGCCTATACCTTCTCCGGCGGGACGCTGACGCAGCTTTCGGTCACGAAATACGGCCTGGGATCGCCTTACTTTGCCGACGGGAGCCTCTACGCCTCGGTCCTCCAGCCCGAGGGGCGGATCCTTGCCCGGGTGGAATGCAAGCCCAAGGAGGTGGATTTCCGGGACATCTACCGGAATCCCGTCGCCGAAGTCCTGTCGGCGCAGGAAAAGGAGATGTCGACCTTCCTGCCGGAGCAGGAGGTCTCCCTTACGCCGGCTGAACCTTTCCGGAAGATTTCGGACGCCTTCCACTTCCATTCCTGGGCGCCGGTCTATGTCGACCTCAGCCGTACGGACATCTCCTTCCGGGATTACTATTTCCAGACGGCGTCCCTGGGCGCGACGGGCTTCTTCACGAACCGCCTCGGCACCGTGAGCGGCTCCGTGGGCCTGTCCCTCCACGAGAAGGTCTCTCCCGACGAGAAGACGCCCGGCGCCGGCTTCCACGCCCGGATGTCGTACAGCGGCCTGTATCCGGTCTTCGACTTCGCCCTGGACGTGGGCGACCGCGACGCCGCCCTGCAGATGCCGTATCTGGTCACGAAGGACCAGTCGTCGTTCGTCCGCTCCTCCTCCTACGGGAAGGTGTATGTGGGCGGGATGGCCTCCGTCGCCCTGCCGCTGGACTTCTCTTCCGGCGGCTGGGAGCGCAAGATCGAGCCCGCGCTGGCGGTCTCGATGAGCAATGACGACCTGTACGGACCCTTCCTGCCCGTCAAGGCCGATCCGAACGCGGAAGGGGGCTATTCCGAGGACAAGGAGTTCGACCTGACCTGGAGCACCCGGACCACGGCGTACCGGACGGCCGCCGTCCTGCGCGGCAGCTTCCTCCGGCCCGCGGCCCGCTCGCAGATGATGTCCTCCAAGGGCTTCGGGTTCGAGGTGGGCGCGACCAGCACCGAGCTCAACTGGTCCGAGTACGGGAAAGTGTATGCCTATTTCCCGGGCTTCCACCCGTGGCACGGCCTGAAGGTTTCCGCCGCCTTGCGGCACTATACCGTGGACACCTATTCTTCCTGGTTTACGGATCCGTGCCCGCCGGCCCCCCGCGGCCTCGCCAAGAACGCGGCCGTGGAGTCGCTGCTCCTCGTCGCCTCCCCGCTCGCGGGGAAGGTCTCCCTGGACTATGCGATGCCCATCCTGCCGGTGGATTTCGCCATCGGCAACATCTTCTATTTCCGGAACTTCGAGGTGGTTCCCTTCGCCGACCTGACCTTCCTCCGCCCGGCCGCCGGCCTCAGCATGCCCGGCAACCTGCTCTGGAGCGCCGGCGCGGACATCGCGGTGAACATCCAGCGCCTCATCCTCATTTCCGGCAACTTCAGCATCGGCGCCCGGATCGCCTATAGCGGCGGCTCGGCCTTCCCGTTCCTGCAGGAAAAGGTTCCCGGCCTCAAGCCGCTCTATGTAGGCGCCGTTTTCAATACCCAACTCTGATGAACGCAATCTGTAGCCGCTGTGGCGAAAGCCACGCCGTCACGACCTACCCGAGCATCAATGTCGCCCAGGACCCGGACCTCAAGGCCCGGGTCCGGGACGGCTCGCTCTTCGTGTGGGAATGCCCCCACTGCGGGGCCCGGAATCTCCTCAAATACGAGACGCTCTATCACGATCCGGCGGAGAAGCTGATGGTCTGGCTCCTGCCCGGCGCCGCCGAGCCGCCGCAGGCGGTGGCGGACGCCGTCCGGGAACTGGACGGCTACACCCTCCGCCTCGTGCGGGAGGTGGGCGACCTGGTGGAAAAGGTCAATATCCACGCCTGCGGCCTGGACGACGTCCTGATGGAGCTGTGCAAGTATGTCACCCGCCTGGAGATGGCCGACCAGCAGAACCGCGCCGAAATCCAGGAGGTGCCGCTCAAGTTCTTCAAGATGGACGGCCCCGACAACGACCTCTGGTTCTCGTTCCCGCTGGACGGCGAGATGAAGGTCGTGAACGTGGGCTTCCACGTATACGAAGACGCCCGAGGAATCCTCGGGCGCCATCCGGATGTGCGTCCCCAACCCGGTTTCGCGCTGGTTGACGCGGCCTGGCTGGGACAGTATTTCCGTTAGAACTTCGGGACTTCGAAGAGCGCGGCGTCCACCGGGCCTTCGTTGACTTCGGTCACCTTCGTGGAGATGGTGAAGCCGCCCGCGTCGATGGTGGTCTTCATCGTGAAGCCCTGCCATACGCAGACCGTGGCCTTGGCGGTCTGGCCCATCTGGTTCATTTCGAGCGTGTAGACGGTGCACTCCTTGCCGGCGACCGTTTCCTTGCCCGTTTCCTTGATCTTGTTCTTGGCGATGACCTCGTCGGTGAGGTTCAGGTAGTTGATGGTCTGCTGCTGCTGAGGCATCTCCTGGACGGACTTCTCGCCCTTGTTGACGAGGTACATCTTGCCGTCCTTGCTGATCTGGGTCATTTCCATCCCCATCATACTCATCGAGGTGGCCTCCTTGGCGCCGAAGTCGTCAAAGTAGGTGGTGTTGGTGATGGTCTGGCCCATCATGTCCATCTCGGTCTTGTAGGAGCCGGACTTGATGCCGTAGCGCGGAGCCTGGGCGAACGCCGTCGCTGCCACCAGCAGCACGGCGCAGAAAGCAAAGATCTTTTTCATATCAGTGTGGTATTTGGTTTCCTCTGTTCCGGACAAAGATAGATATTTTTGTCCGCGGTACAAAAACCCTTTCCGGGTTTTAGACGAATGGCCCTTTTTTTACGACGAATCCCGGGCGGCCTTCTTTTCGGCGCGGGCGCGCTCCTTCTCTGCGCGTGCGCGTTCCTTCTCCAGGTAGTGTTCGAAGATGCGGCGCTCCTTCTGCGCTTTCCTTTCCAGTTTCTTGAGGGCGCGCAGCTTCTTCTTGCGCTCTTTCTCGAGCGCCTTTTGTTTCTTGGCTTCCTGCTTTTCCTCGTATTTCCGGTCCTGTTCGGCCAGCTTGGCCTCCCTTTCCGCCTTCTTTTCGGCGGCAATCCGGGCTTTCTCGGCTTCACGGGCGGCTTTCTCCTCGGCCTTCCGGGCCTTTTCAAGGTCCTTGGCCGTAGGCTCCACGTTCGGCTGGCCGTCTTTTTCCTCCTCCTCGGAGACCTGCGTCACGGGTGGCTCCGTGGCCGTCGAGTCCGCCGGTACGGTCAGCTGCAGCGAGTCTGTCGGCAGGGTCTGTTTCAGCGAATCCAGCGACGGCGCTACGGAGAGCGAGTCCAGCTCGCCCAGCAGGGCCTTGTCCTCCGGGGAAAGCGCCGGCGGGGCGGCCGAGGTGTCGACGGGCGCAACCGTCGTGTCCTTCGGCGCCTTCACCGCGGCGGGTTTTTCCTTGGGCTGGCGCGCCTTGACGACCGCCATCGAATCCCGGTAGGCGATGTCCTTGTAGATCTGCTTGATGTGGCCCGGGAAGTAGACGTCCGTCTCCTTGAACTGGGCGTGCGGGCGCGCCAGGTAGGAGGTTCGCTGGCTCTTGCGGGGCTCCAGCGGCGTGATGTCGGAACCACCCTTCGGCTGCCGCTCCGGCTCCCAGCGGAAGCCCTTCATATAGCGCTCCTCCGCCGGCAACTGGACCACCGGATACGCGTCGTTCTTGGGATTGTCGAAATAGTAGATCTTGTCCAGGTTGCCCTTCTCGAAGGTGGCGTACAGCATCTTGGATTCCACCTTGTTCACCGTGGCGAGCGCGTTGTTCTCCGTCAGGAAGAACAGCGCCGTGGCCCCGCCCAGGGCGTCGAAGCGCCGGAGCGTGCGGGTGGTGTCGAAGTACGCCATCATCTCGGCGCCCTTGATCTGGTCGTAGCACACCGTATCCTCCTGCGTGGTGATGAAGGCGTTGGACATCAGCCGCGCCCGGTCCGCCCGGCGGTCCTTGATGACGAGATAGATGCTGTCGGCCGCGTACTGGCGGTTCCCGTCGCTGAACACCAGCGGGTCACGGTACAGCCGGACCAGGGAATCCAGGTCGTAATAGACCAGGGAGTCGCAGGACATCTGCATGTCGCTGCGGAACAGTTTCACCCGGCTGGTCGCCCAGATGAAAGACAGCTGGCTCGTGTCCGGCGGCGCGGGAATCGTGTCCACGGGCGGCAGAGGCGTCTTGGTCAGGGTGTCAGTCTGCGGGTTCGGGTTCGGGTTCGGGTTCGGGTTCGGGTCGCCGGCCGCCGTGTCCTTGGGCGGCTTCGGGACCGCGCCCTTCCTGCCGCCGGGCGCGCCCCCCGGCCCGCGGTCTTTCCCCGCCGCGTCCGCGTTGTTCTTCTCGGCCTCCGCAGCCGCCTTGGCGGCCGCTTCCGCGGCCTTGCGGCGGTATTCGGTGACCGGGTCGACGTCCAGGTCCTTGAGCCGCTTGTCGGCCTCGACCTTCCACAGGGAATCCACCCGGTGCCGCTTGATGCCCCGGTACACGATTGTGTCGGCCCCGAACCAGACGGTGTCCTGCCGGGCCGTTTTCTCGTTCTCTTCGACGCTCATCACCACCGGGGTGACGGTCATTTTCACGCGGGAGAGCGAGTCGGTGTATTCCAGGCGGCCCGCCAGGGCGAAGACATTCCGCGTCGTGTCCATCACTTCCACCTGGCCCAGCAGTTCCACGTCGTTCACCTTCCGGTGGTAGTACAGCGTGTCGGACCACGTTTCCTGGTCCTTCGTGAGCAGGTGGACGTTCCGCCGGAAGAAGAACAGCTCCTTGTCGCGGTCGTACCAGCCGTCGTTGGCGGAGAGCATGTTGTCGTCCTGCCACATATCCGTCGCGTAGCCGAAGTACGCGGTGTTGAGGTCGCTGCGGTACTCCAGGCGGGAGGTCTTCACGAAGGTGGTGTCCATATACATGTTCACCCGGTCGTTGAACACGAACAGGCGGGCCTTCGAGTCATAGGAACCGTACTGGCTCTCGATGATCTGCCCGTCCTTGTCGCGCATCGACGCGCCGTTCTGGAAGATGGCGACGGAGTCCTTGGTATTGTAGTCCAGGTAGCGGGTGCGCAGGGTGTTCTTGTCCTTGTCCTCCAGCTGGACGAGGCCGCCACGGAACTTCGCGAGGTCGTCGTCCACCACATACTGCAGGGAGCCGGAGCTCAGGCGGGTGCGGTCCTGGATGATCTGGACGTGGCCGACGGCGTCGATGATGTTCGTCGTCACGTTCCACAGGGCCGAGTCGCACAGGAGGTAGGTGTTGTTGTGCAGGAAGCGGGCCGGTCCCGTGACCTTGCGGAAGCTCTCCCCGTTCCGCTCGATGAGCTGGGCGGACTTCGCGCTCACCAGGGTCACCAGCGAGTCCTTGTCCTCCTGGGCCTGCGCGGAAACGGCCGCCGCCCCCAGGGACAGCGCCGTCAGGAAGAGATATGCGAGCTTCCGCCGCACGTTCCGGTCAGAACTTTTCGCTCCAGAGGTCCCGGCTGAAGGAGCACTCCTTGTACATTGGGTCGATCACGATGTAGGTCTCCTTGATCTTCTTTTCCAGGAACTCGTCGATCGCCTGCATCTGCCGCTGCATCCGCACGCGGCCCTGCAGCTCGGTGTAGTCGTTCGTGAACGAGGCAGGGTGGGCGGGGACGATCTTGTCCACGCGGATGATCTTGTACACGGTGTTGCCGGTGCGGCCCTGCTGGTAACCCTCGTTGTCGGTGGATTCCACGGGCTCGGAGATCTCGCCCTCCTTCAGATCCTGGATGGCCGCGTAGTCGGCCGGCTTGAGCTGGTCGATCTCGAAATAGGAGGAGCCGGTGGCCGGGTCGGCCATCTGGCCGCCGTTGGTGCGGGTGGCCGGGTCCTCGGAGAAGAAGCGCGCCGCCAGGTTGAACTTGATCTCGCCGTCCAGGATCTTGGTGCGGAGGCTGTCCAGGCGGGAGAACGCCTTTTCGCGGTCCTCGGCCGTGTACTGCGGCTTGAGGAGGATGTGGCGGGCGTTGAACATGTCGCCCTTCTTTTCGATGACTTCGATGATGTGGAAGCCGTCCGGGGTCTCCACGATCTGGGAGATCACGCCCGGGCGGAGGGCCATCGCCGCGTCGGAGAAGGCCGGCCAGAAGATGGACTTGGACGCCATCCCCAGCTCGCCGCCGCGGCGGGCGCTGCCGGGATCCTCGGAGTAGATGCGGGCGAGGGTGGCGAACTTCTCGCCGTTGATCACGCGTTCGCGCAGGGACAGGAGGCGTTCCTTGACCGCCATCGCCGCCGCCTCGCGGTCGGGATAGATGCAGATCTGGCTCAGCTGGTACTTGATCGGGACGACGGGGAGGTCCTCCACCGACACGGTGTCCAGGAACTGCTGGACGTCATAGGGGGTCACCTCGGGGATGCGTCCCGCGATCTCGCTCTGCTCCGTCTGGATCAGGCTCTGCTCCTCGAACAGCTGCCGCCATTCCTGGCGCAGCTTGTAGAGGGGCTTGCCGAAATACTTCTCCAGCTCCTCGTCGCCGCCCAGGTAGGTGCGGTACTGGTCGATGCGGTTGCTGAGCTCGCCGTCCACCATGTCGTAATTGACGGTCAGGGAGTCGATGCGGGCCTGCATCAGGAAAATCTTGTTCTCCATCATCCGTTCCAGGATGGTGCAGCGCATGTCCCGGTCGGAGGACCGGCCCTGGGCCTGCATCTGCTGCACTTCGCTCTCGATGTCCGAGACCAGGATCACTTCGTTGCCGACGACGGCGACGGTCTTGTCCACGAGTCCGCCGGAATACTTCTGGGCGGAGAGGCCCGTCGACAGGAACAGGGCCGCTGCGAAGGCGAAAAATCTGAACTTCATATCAACAAATTACCAAATTCAATAGATGACAAACTTTCCTTTGCCAAGCGCATCTTTGAGCAAGTCTTGTTCCAAACCGGACACCAATTCGTGTTTCCGGGCGCTCAAGAGGACGTCTTTGATGCGTTCGGCGCAATAATCCAGCGGGGCGGGGCTCCCCTTCTGCACGATATCCACCACCCAGGCCACCCGGAGGAGGCCGTCGTCGCCTTTCAGTTCGATGGACCGGCCCTTCAGGGCCTTCATCATCGACACCTCGTCCGTGCCCAGCTCCCGGGCCAGCAGGATGGCGTCCATCCAGCTGTCCGAGCTGTCCACGTACCGCAGCGCGGCCGTGAAGGCCAGGCTGTCGGCGGCGATCGCGTCCACGGCGTCGTCCGAGCTCATCAGCTCCTTGATTCTCCGCAGGCTGCGGGAGTCGGCCGGGATGACCATATAGCGCGCTTTCAGCAGGGGGCGGTCCACCAGGAACTTGTCCGTGTGCGCCTGGTAGTAGTTCCGGACGTCCTCGTCGGAGATGAGGGTGTCCAGCCGCTCGTTGATGTAACGCTCCTCATAGCGGTATTTCAGCAGCGTACGGCGGTATTCCTCCAGCTCCTTGGACACGTCCTGCTCTTCCTTGGAAAGGCGGGATTCCGCCATATCCAGGAACAGGAGCTCCTCCGCCCAGGCCTTGATATACTGCTGCGCGAGCGCCAGGCTGTCCTCGGACGTGACGCCGGCGGGAATGTATTCCGCCAGCTCCGACCGCATCAGCCGATGGTCGCCCACTCGCGCGACGACGGCGTCGCCGAACAGCTCGGCGGCCGAGTCCGTCACCCGGTGCACCATCTGGCACGACACGGCCAGGAGGGCGATGAGCAGCGCGCATCTTTTCATAACCTGCAAATATAGGAATAATTTCCCGAAAAAGTCAGAAGTCGACGCTGAAGACAAGTCCTACGGAGTAGGGCTTGCGCTCCTCCTCGGCCGATTCCGCCAGCGTCTCGAAGTACGGGCCGCCGAGCCAGGAGGCGGAGACGCCCAGCGAACACGGGTAGGGGACCCAGGCCAGGTTGCCCAGTTCCACGGTGAAATCTGCGCCGGCGCTCACGAGGAAGGTGCGCTCCGAGCGGTCCGTGGCGCCTTTCGCAAGGTCGAATCCTGTCCAGTCCACGTGCGGGATCAGGAGGAAATTCCGGATGTAGGCGACGGGGGAGAACCAGGAGATGTCGCCGGCGTAGAGGGGAATCGCGTAATCGGCCGTGAGGTGGAGCTGGCTTTTGGAGGCGCGGGCGACCAGGCGGCCTTCGGCCGAGGTGAACCCGCGCGGCATCACCTGCACGGCGTTTTCGCCGAACGGCGCGCCCGTGGGCAGCTGCGCCTGGGCCAGGGCGGAGAGCCGGAGGCCCTGGGTGCGGGTGAATCCGGGCAGATAGCCGTACAGATAGCCGTAGGCGATGGGTGTGTAGATCTTCCCGAGGCCCGGGCGGACGCTGGCGCCCGCCTCGGCGCCGATGCCCCAGCGGGGGTAGACCTGGCTGTCGGCGGTCGGGAGCATCATATAGCCGCGGACGGAGCCGCGGAGGGTCTGCATCAGCACATTGTCCC
Source organism: uncultured Bacteroidales bacterium (assembly GCA_946538425.1). Taxonomy (GTDB): domain Bacteria; phylum Bacteroidota; class Bacteroidia; order Bacteroidales; family UBA932; genus Cryptobacteroides. The sequence goes on from CAMNGM010000025.1 coordinate 10,039, forward strand.
CGGGCAGGAAGCCCACGAGGGCGGGACGCGATCCGCGCCGGACGAAATCCTCGATCATCTTCAGTTCCGTCGTCCCGTTGTCGAAGCGGTTGTTCGAGATGCTCCAGCTCACCTGCGGCACCCAGCCGCGCTGGAAGCCGCTCCGGTTGTGCCGGAACGGGATGTAGGCCGTGAGGTGGCCGGTCCAATAAGGGCCGCCGGCATCCTTGCGGGAGGCGGCGTAGCCGATCCTGTTCTCGTACAGGCGTCGCTGGAAGCCATATTGGCCGGTCCCCTTGTCGTAGATGTCGAAGCCGGCTTCCAGGACGGGATACAGACCCTCGTAGGTGAACCGGACGTGGCCGGAATGCCGCCACTCCGACGGCTTGTCCGCATCCGGATGGGTGGAATAACCCACTGTCCCCCAGGCGGTTCCCAGGTCGTTCTGGAACAGGCCGAGGAGGCCCGGCGAGGCCGTGTCGTACGAGAAGTCCCCGCTCAGGGACGAGACGGCGTCATAATCGAAATACAGCGGCGCCCACGAATGGAACTTCACCAGGTGCAGCGCCTTGTGGTATGGTTTGGGCGCGCTGACCTCGACAGATGGCCGATCAGGTCGGCCATGACGGGAAACCGACGGCCCGTCATTCCCGGTACCCTTTCCGTCATTCCCGGCTTGACCGGGAATCTCCGCGAGCAGCGCCCGCTCCTGCTCCGCCAGTTTCTCCGCCACCCGGTACTTGTGCACCTCCCGGATGTCCACTTCCACCGGCTCCGGCGGCGTGGCCTTGAAGATGGCGTTTCCTTCCGGCGTAGGGGAGTTGAACCAGAGCACGCCCTCGTGCCAGAAGTAGTCCGTGCCGCCGTAGCGCGAGTTCGTCAGCTGCCAGGCGCGGCCCGAGGCCGGGTCGTACCGGTACAGCTCCTTGACGCCGTTCCGGTCGCTCACGAAGTCCAGGACGTGGTCCTCTCCTTCCAGGTTTTCCATCGTCTGGGGCGTCGGCTCCAGGACACAGGTCCATTGCTGTCCGTTCAGCCGCCAGATGCTGTAGCCCTCGTCGTTCACGCCCAGGCTGTACACGGTGTCGTCCACCCAGGCCGGGTCCGCGAGCTGGATGCCGGCCGGGGCCGGGATGCGCGCGTGCAGTTTTCCGTCGAACTCGCCGAGGAAGACGAGGTTGCTTCCGCCCCGGACCGGATACTCCACCGCCGCGATGAGGCTGTCCGGGCCCGGCTGCGGATTGTACAGCCGGCCGCGGGTCGTAAGGTTGCGCCGCCGGCCGCTGCGCTCCAGCGAGCGGATGACCGATTTCCCGTCCAGGGTCCAGCGCTTGCCGGGGACGGTTTCGCTCCAGAACAGGCGGTGTACGCCCGGGTTCAGGGAGCTGGTGTTGGAGGCGAAGGGGCCGAGGTCATCCTCGGAGCCGTCCAGGTTGATCCGGACCAGCCGCGGCGCCAGGTCTTTCCCCTCCTTGATGGCGAGGTACTCGTCATCGACCCAGGAACCGTTCGAGTAGTCGGTTGCGTAGGCGTGCTTCCGCGTCACCTGCTCCATCTCCATAAACGGCCCGCGGGCGTCGGCCTCCTCCGTCCAGATGTCGTGGAAGCCTTCCATGATGCCTTGCCAGGCCTTCTTGAACGGCTGGCCGGTGACGCGCTTGACATAGTTTTGGAGCCGGGCGACGGGGAAGGGATGCCGGGAGACATAATCGAAATAATCGGCCGTGAACGCGGGCTGGTCATAGAAATACCGCATCCCGGCGACGGTCATATAACCGACGGTGTAATAGTCCGGTCCGGCTTTCTTGAACGAGCCGTAGACCCACTGGTACCAGTCGCGCCAGTCGCCGTTGTCGAAGGCGAGGTGGTAGTAGTTCAGGAAGTCGGCGGTGCGGCCGCGGCCGGTGGCCGTAAGGGCCGTTTCCGCGACGACGGCGTCGCCTTCCAGGAGCGCCGGCGGAGTATACAGGGCGCTCACGGCGCCGCTCCACATCTCGCCCGCGAGATAGTTCCCCCACTTGAAGGGCTGCCGGTAGGACAGCTGCATCTGGGCGACGTGGCGGGATTCGTGGACCGTGAGCTGCGTCATCCAGGACAGGGGCAGGGAGCCGTAGGCTTCGGGGTGCGTGTACAGGTCCATCCGTTTCGGGGCCCAGGCCACGGAACCGTTGGAATACGGGTTCCAGGGGTGCAGGACTACGGGAAGCCGGCCCCATTGCAGGCTGCCGGGGGCCGTCCCGGCGCTCGCGCCCACCGTGGGCTGCCACTTTTCCAGGTCCGCGACATATGCCCGCGCCAGGGAATCCAGGCCCTGCGGGTAGAGGATGCGGTAATGCTCCGTGCCCATCTCGGACCAGCGGCTGAAAGGGTCCGACCCGGCCTGGAAGAACTGGGCCCGGGCGGCCGTCCCGGCCAGGAGGCCGGCGGCGAGGAGGATTGTCCGGAAAAACTTCATCATACAAAACTAACCATTTTTTTCGTAACTTTGTGTGACTAATTGCAAGGGTAATGCGTAAGTATTTGCTGTTCATTTCGTTTTCCGTCCTCTGCGCCTGCGGGCCCCGAGGCGGGAAAACCGCATCGGAAGCCCCTGCCCGACGGGATTTTCCGGCGGTGGAGATTCCGTCGATGTACGCGGATCCGCAGGAGCGCACCGGCTACGCGGCCGGGCACTTCTGGGACCGATTCACGGATACCGCGAAGGTGTATTTCTGTGATTCGGTGACGGTCAATGGTGTGCCGATGGAGAAGGTGGAGTCCCAGATGGGCCTGTTCACGACGCTTCTCGGCCAGCTGCCGGCGGACAAGGGCGCGCAGGCCGTCACCCGGCTTTACGACCGGGTCGACGCCTTCGAGCGGAAGTTTCCGGATACCAATGTGTTCGAGGAGCTGGGCCGGCTGACCAGGCACTACCTGTACGACCCCAATTCCCCGGTGCGCAACGAGGACCTGTACTTTTACTTCGTGGACCGGCTGGGCAAGTCGGACCTCATTGACAACGGCTACCGGATGGGCTACGAATGGGATGCCCGGATGTGCAGCCTGAACCGCGTGGGCACGCCCGCCGCGGACTTTTCCTTCACGGACACCCGCGGCCGGGTCCGGACGCTCTACGGGGTGAAGGCGGAATACACCGTCCTCATCTTCGGCAATCCCGGCTGCAGCGCCTGCCAGGAAATGATGGTAAGCATGGAATCAACCCCGGAGGTCTCGGCCCTCATCGAGGCCGGCCGCCTGCAGGTCGTGGACGTGTACATCGACCAGGAAATCGACGACTGGAAGGCCCATATCCCCGAGTACCCCGCCTCCTGGATCAACGGGTACGACCACAACTACGCCATCCGCACGGACCTCGTCTACAATGTCCGCGGGATTCCGTCCATCTATCTGCTGGATGCGGAGAAGACCGTCCTGATGAAAGACGCAACGCCGGAGCGGGTGCTCACGGCGTTGGCGAATCTGTAGATTCCGGGACGGGCCCGGGACGGCGGGCTATGCCGTAAATGCCCAGATGATCGCTTCCTCGAGCACTTCGCCGGGGCGGAGGACCGTCGTGGGGAAGCCGGGCTGGTTGGGGGCGTCGGGGGTGTGCTGGCACTCGATGGCGATGGCGTCATAGTCCTCGAACTCGCGGCCATATTTGCCCTTCGGGCTGCCCTTGAGCCAGTTTCCGGTGTACACCTGCACGGCCGGCTGGGTGGTGAGGATCTCCACCTTGCGGCCGGACTTCGCGGCCCAGAGCTCTGCGCAGGTGGACAGCTGGCCGGGCATCGCGCCGTCGATGAGCCAGCAGTGGTCGTAGCCCTTGCCGATTTTCAGCGCCTCGAAATCCGCCCGGATGTCCTGGCCGATCGGCTTCGCCTCGACGAAGTCCATCGGGGTGCCGGCGACGTCCGCGGGTTCGCCCAGCGGGATCTGCGTCGGGTCCGTCGGAAGGTACTGGGAGGCGTTCAGCGCCAGCTTGTGGTCCAGGACGGTGCCGGATGCCTCGCCGTCCAGGTTGAAGTAGACGTGGCTCGTGAGGTTCACGACCGTGGGGGCGTCGGTTTCCGCCGTGAGGATGAGCTTGAGCTCGTTGTCCTCGCTCCACTCGTAGTGCGCGACGGCCTTCAGGTTGCCGGGGTAGCCGGCCTCGCCGTCCTCGGAGTAGTACAGGAACTCCACGGCGTCACCCTCGACGCGGCTGTCCCAGACGCGGTTCGCGAAGCCCTCGGGGCCGCCGTGCAGGTGGTTGGGGCCGTTGTTGATGGGGAGCGTGTACTCCACGCCGTCCAGCGTGAACTTGCCGTCCCTGATGCGGTTCGCGAAGCGGCCGGGCACCTTGCCGCAGCAAGGTCCGTCGCCAATGTAGTCCAGCGGATCCGCATAGCCCAGCACGACATCGTCCAGCTTGCCGTCCTTGTCGGGGACGACGACCGAGACGATCGCCGCGCCGATGCTGGCCAGCTGTACATAGGCGCCGGAGGCGTTCTTGAGGGTATAGCGGAAGATTTCCTTTCCGTCCGGGGCGGTCGCCCACAGTTCTTTGGTGATTTGCATATCGTTGTGTTATTAGATTTCTCGGCTTCGCTCGAAATGACAGGGGCACTTCGCTTGAAATGACAGGGGTACTTCGCTCGAAATGACAGGGGGTCGTTTCGGGTCTTACAAATATAAGGATTTTTGGGAATTATCCGTATATTTGCAACCTATGAAACAATACCTGGATTTGCTGCGACATATCCGCGCGAACGGCGTGATGAAGGAGGACCGGACCGGGACCGGCACGCAGAGCGTGTTCGGCTATCAGATGCGGTTCGACCTGTCGGAGGGCTTCCCCCTCCTGACCACGAAGAAGGTCCACCTGAAGTCCATCATCTACGAGCTCCTGTGGTTCATCGCCGGGGATACGAACGTGAAGTATCTCCAGGACCACGGGGTCTCCATCTGGGATGAATGGGCCGATGAAAACGGCGACCTGGGCCCGGTCTACGGCCACCAGTGGCGCTCCTGGCCCGCCCCGGATGGACGGGCCATCGACCAACTTTCGATGGTCATCGACACGATCCGACGGAATCCGGACTCCCGGCGGATGCTGGTGACCGCCTGGAACCCGGCCGAGGTGGACAAGATGGCCCTGCCTCCCTGCCACTGCCTGTTCCAGTTCTACGTGGCCGACGGCAAGCTCTCCTGCCAGCTGTACCAGCGCAGCGCCGACGTCTTCCTGGGCGTCCCGTTCAACATCGCCTCCTACGCGCTCCTCACGATGATGATCGCGCAGGTGTGCGGCCTCCGCCCCGGCGAGTTCGTCCACACCACGGGCGACACGCACATCTACCGGAACCACTTCGAGCAGGTGGCCACCCAGCTTTCCCGGGAACCGCGTCCGCTCCCCCGGATGCGCCTCAACCCGGAGGTCAAGTCCCTCTTCGATTTCAAGTACGAAGATTTCACCCTGGAAGGCTACGACCCGTGGCCGGCCATCAAAGCCCCCGTCGCCGTCTAGCTATGGAAAAGAGCCTCATCGTCGCCGTCGCCGACAACAACGCCATCGGCCGCAAGAACGCCCTGCTGTGGAACCTTCCGGGCGATATGAAATACTTCCGGCAGCAAACGACCGGAAACACCGTCATCATGGGCTGGATGACCTTCCAGTCCATCGGCCGCCCGCTCCCCAGGCGGCGTAACATCGTCATCTCCCTCTTCCCCTGGCCGGACGCGCCGGAAGGCGTGACCGTCGTCGACAGCCTCGACGCGGCCTTCGCCGCCGCGGAGATTTCTCCGCTCGCTGCACTCGGTCGAAATGACAGTGCTGTCATTCCGAGCGAAGCGAAGGAATCTCCCAAGGCTTTCGTCATCGGCGGCGCTTACACCTATGCCGAGGCGATGGACCTGGTCGATACGATGCATATCACACACGTGCACGACGCCCCGGAGGACGCCGATGCCTTCTTCCCCGTCATCGATCCGGCGATCTGGCGGGAGGACAGCCGCAGCGAGTTGCAGGTGGACCCCGCCACCGGCATCACCTACGAATTCGTGGTGTACCGCCGCCGCTAAACCGGAAAAGAACGAACTTGACAAATGAAAGAACGTGAGAATTTCGGCAGCCGGATGGCTGTCATCATGGCCTTTGCCGGCAGCGCCATCGGCCTCGGCAACATCTGGCGGTTCCCGTACCTGGTTGGCCAGGACGGCGGCGCGGCCTTCGTCGTCATCTACATCCTCGCCACGCTCGTCATCTCCCTGCCCATCTTCTTCGCCGAATCGGTCGTGGGCCGGCGCACCGGCGCGAACTGCCGGGGCGCGTTCATCGAGCTGGGCAAGGGCACCGCGTGGCCGTACCTGGGCTTCCTGATGGTGTTCACCCCCCTGTGGATCGTCTCCTACTACAGCGTCGTGGGCGGCTGGTCGCTGGAGTACCTGGTCCAGGCGCTCCGGCTGGACTTCATCCATACGTCGCCGGAGGCGATGAGCGGCTCGTTCGAGCGCTTCATCTCCCGGACCTGGGCCCCGCTGGGCTTCCACCTGGCGTTCCTGGCGATCACCGTCGCGATCGTCGCCCTCGGCGTGAAGTCCGGCATCGAGAAGTTCAGCAAGATCTGCCTGCCCGTCCTGTTCGCGCTGGTGGTGATCATCGCGGTGTACTCCCTCACCCTCCCGGGCGCGCAGAAAGGCCTCGCCTACCTGTTCAAGCCCGATTTTTCGAAATTGACCCTCGACACTTGCCTGGACGCCCTGGGGCAGTCGTTCTATTCCCTGTCGCTGGGCATGGGCATCATCATCACCTATTCCTCCTACGTGAGCAAGCAGGAGAACTTGATGGTGTCCGGCGCGGGAACGGCCGTTTCCGACCTGTTGTTCGCCATCCTGGCGGGCGTCGCCATCATGCCGGCCGTGTTCGCCGCGGGCATCGAGCCGGGCAGCGGCCCCGGCCTGATCTTCGACACGCTGCCGTACATCTTCTCCCGGATGGGCCAGCAGATGCCGTGGGTCAGCTCCATCGCCGCCATCCTGTTCTTCGTGACCGTCCTGTTCGCGGCCCTTACCTCGTCCGTCTCCCTGATCGAGGTGGGCGTGGCGTACCTCACGGAGGAGCGGGGGTTCAAGCGCGGATGGGCCTGCGCGTTCCTGTTCGCCGTCACCGGCACCCTCGGGGGCCTGTGCAGCCTGTCTTTCGGCCCGCTCGCGGACGTGAAAGTCTTCGGGATGGGCCTGTTCGACCTATTCGACACCGTCGCCTCCAACGTCCTCCTCACGGTGGGCGGTCTCCTGGTGGTCCTGTTCGTGGGCTGGAAGATGCCCAAGGCCGATGTCTTTGACGAGCTCACCAACGGCGGGACCAAGCGCCGCAACGTCCGGCTGTTCGATTTCTTCTATTTCCTGATCCGGTATGTCGCGCCCGTGGGCGTGGCCATCCTCATCCTGTCCAACCTGCTATGACACCCCGGGAGAGCTTCGGCAGCCGCTTCGCGGTGATCATGGCCATGGCCGGCAGCGCCGTGGGCCTGGGCAACATCTGGCGTTTCCCCTATATGGTGGGCGAACACGGGGGCGCGGCGTTCATCATCGTGTACGCGCTCGCGAGTTTCATCCTGGTCCTTCCCATCTTCTTCGCGGAGACCATCATCGGCCGCCGCAGCCGCCAGGGCACTTTCGGGGCGATGGAAAAACTCGCGCCGGGCTCCCGCTGGAAGTGGCTGGGGCTGCTGACCGTCTTCGCGCCCATCATCATCCTGAGCTACTACAGCGTCGTGGGCGGCTGGTCGGTGGAATACCTGTTCAAGGCCGTGTGCCTCGATTTCACGAATACGCCTCCGGAGCAGGTCCAGGGCTTCTTCGGCGCGTTCATCTCCTCCACGGGCGGCCCCATCGCGGTCCATACCATCTTTATGCTGCTGGTCGCGGGCATCGTCCTGGCGGGCGTCAAGAAGGGCATCGAGGGTTTCACGAAAGTCACGATGCCGGTCCTGTTCGTGCTCATCGTCGCCCTCGCCATCTATTCCGTGACGCTGCCGGGCGCCTCCGAGGGCGTCGCCTACCTTGTCAAGCCCGACTTCTCCAAGATCGACGCGCGCGCCGTGGCGGCCGCCCTGGGCCAGGCCTTCTTCTCGCTGTCGCTGGGCGTGGGCACCATCCTCACCTATGCGTCGTATATGCGGAAGGAGGAGAATATCCTGGCGTCGGGCGTCGGCACGGCCGTTTCGGACCTGCTGTTCGCCATCATCGCGGGCTTTGCCGTGATGCCGGCCGTGTTCGCCGCGGGCATCGCCCCCGGCGCGGGTCCCGGCCTCGTCTTCGACACCCTGCCTTACATTTTCAACCGGATGGGCGCGAACATCCCCTGGCTCAGCGCCGCCATCGCCATCATCTTCTTCGTCACGATCCTCGTGGCGGCCCTCACCTCGGCCATCTCGATGATGGAGGTGGGCGTGGCCTACCTGACGGAGGAGAAAGGGATGCGGCGGCCGACGGCGGTGTTCATCATCACGGCCTTCGCCTGGACCGTGGGCGTGCTGTGCAGCCTGTCCTTCGGCCCGCTGGCCGATGTCAAGATCCTGGGCAACAGCATCTTCGACTTCCTGGACAAGCTCTGCTCCGACTGGCTCCTGCCCGCCGGCGGCCTGCTGTTCACGCTGTTCGTGGGGTGGAAAATGGCCCGCGCCGACGTCTTCGCGGAATTCACCAACGACGGCGCGATCAAGGCCAATGTCCGGATCTTCGGCATGATCTGGTTCCTGATCCGGTACATCGCCCCCGTGGGCATCGTCGTGGTGTTCCTGACGAACCTGATCCTGTAGGTCCTGCCTCGGACAATCGAAAAAAAGTCGTATATTTGTTATCTTGGACCAAGAATATGACAGGATGGCGAAAATGGCGGAAGACACTCCTCTGATCAGGCAGTTCTTCGAGGTGAAGGCACAGCACCCCGAGGCGCTGCTGCTGTACCGCGTGGGGGACTTCTACGAGACCTACTCGGACGACGCCGTCACGGCGTCCCGGGTGCTGGGCCTCGTGCAGACGAAGAAATCCAACGGCGACAAGGGGCCCATCCCCATGGCCGGCTTCCCGCACCACGCCATCGAGAACTACCTGACGAAACTGGTCCGCGCCGGCTTCAAGGTCGCCATCTGCGACCAGCTGGAGGACCCGAAATTCGCGAAGAAGCTCGTCAAGCGCGGGGTGACGGAAATCGTCACGCCGGGCATCTCCTTCGGCGAGAACATGCTGGAAATCAAGGAGAACAACTACCTGTGCGGGCTCGCCTTCGAGCGCGACCAGTGCGGCGCCGCCTTCCTGGACGTGTCCACGGGCCAGTTCCAGGTGGCGCAGGGGTCGCTGGAGTACATCGGTACGCTGATGGGCTCGCTCTCCCCCAAGGAGCTGGTCGTTCCCCGGAGCTACGAGAAGGGCGTCAAGGACCGCTTCGGCGACTATTACACGACGTCTCTGGACGAATGGGCCTTCGTGTATGACGCGGCGGTGGAGAAGCTCAAGCGGCAGCTCCGCGTGGACAGCCTCAAGGGCTTCGCGGTGGACACGATGCCGCTCGGACTGTGCGCCGCGGGCGCCCTGATGGTCTATCTGGAACAGACGCAGCACGCGGGCCTGCGGAACATCTCCACCCTCGGCCGCATCGACGAGGCCAAGTTCGTGTGGATGGACCCGTTCACCCTCCGCAACCTGGAGGTCTTCCAGGCCGCATCCGGCCGCGAGGGCGTCTCGCTGGTGGATACCATCGACCGCTGCTCCTCGCCGATGGGCGCGCGCCTGCTGCGGAACTGGCTTGCGATGCCGATTATGGACCGCAAGGAACTGGACTGCCGCTACGACATCGTGCAGTTCTTTGTCGACCATCCCGAAACCCTGGCGCAGGTGCAGGAGGAGCTGGGCAAGCTCGGCGACCTGGACCGCATCCTGGGGCGTGTCGCGAACGGCAAGGCCCTCCCGCGCGAGGTCCTGCAGCTCAGCCGGGGCCTCGCCCAGCTCGGCCCGCTGCGCGAACACTGCGCCGGCAAGGGCTGCGACGCCCTGGACAGGCTGATGAAGGGCCTGGTGGGCTGCGAGAAGATCTACAAGGAGATTGTCAATACCCTGGACCCGGAACCGGCCGCCCAGATCGGCAAGGGCCCGGTCATCGCCGAAGGCGTGGACGAAGACCTGGACGAGCTGCGCGGGCTGTCCGGCAGCGGGAAGGACTACCTGCTCCAGATGCAGCAGCGTGAGGCCGAACGCACCGGCATCCCCTCGCTCCGGATCGCCTACAACAATGTTTTCGGCTACTATATCGAAGTCCGCAACACCTTCAAGGACAAGGTTCCCCCGGAATGGATCCGCAAGCAGACCCTGGTCAATGCGGAGCGCTACATCACCGAGGAACTGAAGGAATACGAGGAGAAGATCGTCACGGCGGAAAGCCGCATCTA
>CAMNGM010000026.1 GCA_946538425.1 uncultured Bacteroidales bacterium
TGAGACCGATGACATCGGCCTCCTGGAAGGCGTCCGTGCCCAGGGCGGCGGACGAGACCTGGCCGGTGATGACCACCACCGGGGTGGAGTCCGTCATCGCGTCGTGGACGCCGGTGATGACATTGGTCGCGCCGGGGCCGGAGGTGACGATCACCACCCCGGGATCGCCCTTCACGCGGGCATAGCCCTGCGCCGCGTGGATGGCTCCCTGCTCGTGCCGCACCAGGATATGGCGGACGCGGTCCCGATAGCCGCACAGGCTGTCGTACACGGGCATGATCTGCCCGCCGGGATACCCGAAGACGGTATCCACCCCCTCTTCGATGAGGGCTTGCCACAAGGCTTCCGAACCGGTCATCATATCTCCCTCACCGCCCCCTTGTCGGCAGAACTGACCATTTTGGCATAAATCTTCAGGCTCTTGGAGACCTCGCGCACGCGGTACGGCGGCGTGAAAGCCTTGTCGCCGCGGGCGAGTTCTTCCTGTCTCCGGCTTGCCAGTTCCTCGTCCGACAGAAGGACGCGGATGGAACGGGCCGGGATGTCGATCTCGACGAGGTCGCCGTCCCGGACCAGGCCGATGGCGCCGCCGGCCGCCGCCTCGGGCGAGATGTGGCCGATGGACAGGCCGGACGTGCCGCCGCTGAAACGGCCGTCGGTCAGCAGGGCGCATTCCTTACCCAGGTGCACCGACTTCAGGTACGAGGTCGGGTACAGCATCTCCTGCATCCCGGGGCCGCCGCGGGGCCCTTCATACGTGATCACGACGACGTCGCCGCTCTTCACCTTGCCGCCCAGGATGCCGTCGCAGGCCGCTTCCTGGGAGTCGAAGACCTTCGCCGGGCCGGTGAACTTCCAGATGGAAGCGTCCACGCCGGCCGTCTTCACGACGCAGCCGTCGGTGGCGATGTTCCCCCGGAGCACCGCCAGGCCGCCGTCCTTCGTATAGGCGTGGGCGACGGAGCGGATGCACCCGTTCTCCCGGTCGGTGTCCAGTTCCTTGTAATAGCATTCCTGGGAGCCCAGCTCGGTCGAGAACCGCCCGGCAGGGGCGCTGCGGTACAGCCGCAGGGCTTCCTCCGTCACGTGCTCCGACAGGATGGCATAGCGGTCCATCGTCTCCGAAAGGGAGGATCCGTCCACCCGGTAAAGGGTGGTGTCCACGAGACCGGCGACGGCCAGTTCGCGGAGGATGGAGATGACGCCGCCGGCGCGGTTCACATCCTGGACGTGATATTTCGCGGTATTGGGCGCCACCTTGCAGATGCAGGGGACTTTCCTGGAGAGGGCGTCGATGTCGGCCATCGTGAAATCCACGCCGGCTTCCCGCGCCACGGCCAGCAGGTGCAGGACCGTGTTCGTGGAGCCGCCCATCGCGATGTCCAGCGCCATCGCGTTCAGGAACGCCGGGCGGGTCGCGATGCTGCGCGGCAGGACCCTTTCGTCGCCGTCCCGGTAATACTTCCAGGCGTTGTCGACGATGAGCGCCGCAGCCTTGCGGAAGAGTTCTTTCCGGTTCCTGTGCGTCGCGAGGACCGACCCGTTGCCCGGGAGGGCCAGGCCGATGGCCTCGGTCAGGCAGTTCATCGAGTTCGCCGTGAACATCCCGGAACAGCATCCGCAGCCCGGGCAGGACGCGGCCTCGATCTTCGCCACCTCGGCGTCGGACAGCGAGGTGTCCGCCGACTGGACCATCGCGTCGATCAGGTCCAGCTTCCGGCCGCCCAGCACGCCGGCCTCCATCGGGCCGCCCGAGACGAAGACCGCCGGGATGTTCAGCCGCATCGCGGCCATCAGCATCCCGGGCGTGATCTTGTCGCAGTTGCTGATGCACACCATCGCATCGGCCTTGTGGGCGTTGACCATATATTCGACACTGTCCGCGATGACTTCGCGGGAAGGGAGGGAATACAGCATCCCGTCGTGGCCCATCGCGATGCCGTCATCGACGGCGATGGTGTCGAATTCGGCCGCATAGCAGCCCAGGCGCTCGATCTCCGCCTTGACCAGCTGGCCGGCCTCGTGCAGGTGCGTATGGCCGGGGACGAACTGCGTGAAGGAATTCACCACCGCGATGACGGGCTTGCCCACCTGTCCGGGCTTCATGCCCGCCGCGGCCCAGAGGGCGCGGGCGCCTGCCATCCGGCGTCCTTCGAAAGTGACACTGCTTCTGAATGGATGTTTCATACACTACTAATGCTCGGTCACATACCGTGACAAATAAAACACCCCTTCCAGTGCGGACTGGAAGGGGTTCAAGTGATTGTCATACCGTCAAGCCGTTCCAGTCCCCGTCTATTTGACAAGGAGAATAAGGTCGAGGACAATGACGAGTACGTTGCTCATTCCGGTTTCAAATCGTTACCGGAAACAAAGATGGGAAATTAGTTTTTAAAAAACAAGAAAAAGCTATAAAAAATATTAATAATCAGCATCTAACAGGGCTGGGAAGGATTCACGGAATTGATCCAAAACAGGACGTTTCAATTCAGATTCGATAATGTCGATGCGTCCTTCCTTACAAATTGAAAGCAATTCCCCGCGCGGACCATACAAACTGGTATGACCGGAATACAGGTTGCCGGGGTCTTTTCCGGCCCGGTTCACACCCGCCACATAGCAGACATTCTCGATGGCACGGGCCTTCAGGAGGGCGTCCCAGGCGTCGATCCGCTGCTGCGGCCAGCTGGCCACGTACAGGATCAGGTCGAAATCCGGCTTCCCGTCCACCATCCTGTTCCGGGCGAAGACGGGGAAACGGAGGTCGTAGCACACCTGGAGCAGGATGCGGAACCCGGCGTGCTCCACGACCACGCGCTCCTGTCCGGCCGTATACCGCTTATGCTCGCCGGCATAGGTGAAGAGATGGTGCTTGTCATAATACTGGTAATGGCCGTCCGGAAACACGAAATAGAACCGGTTGCGATAGGTGCCGTCCACGTGCGTGGAGACGCTGCCGGCGACGGCGCAGCCCTTGGACCGGGCGTAGTCCTGCATCCAGCGGAGGCTGTCTCCCTCCCCTTCCTCGGCCACCCCCACGGGGTCCGTGACGAATCCGGTGGAAAACATTTCGGGAAGGACGACGAGGTCCGTCTTCAGGGTGCCCATCAGCATCCGGCGGGCATCCTCCCGGCTCTGGGCGGGATTTCCCCACTCGGGAGCCGTCTGCAACAAGGTGATTCTCATAGTGCGAAGATAAGAAAAATCCGTATCTTTGCCATATGGCAGACAATTATTTGGAAAAGAAATACGAGGAACTCCGGGAAAAGCGGCCGGTCATCAGGCGGAACCACCTGTCGCTGGACACGCTCCTGCGCCGCAACCGCAGCTACCGCGGGTACGATCCTTCGCGCGTGGTCACGCGCGAAGAATTGATGAAAATGGTGGAAGCGACCACCCTGGTCCCTTCCGGAAAGAACCGGCAGGCGCTCCGCTACCGGCTCGTCACCGCCGGGGAGAGCGACAAGGTCCTTCCCCTCATCCGGCTCGGGGCGGCCTTGCCGGAACTCCATCTGCCTTTCCCCGGCACGGAGCCCCGCGCCTTCCTGGTCATCTGCAGCGCCGTCCCCGAGAACCCGGTCCTGGACATCGACCTCGGAATCGCCGCGCAGAGCCTGCTGCTGAAGGCCGTCGAGATGGGCCTGAACGGCATCATCATCCGGGCCTTCGATCCCGCGAAGCTGCAGGAATCCCTGGGCCTGGGGCTCACCCCGCTCCTGGTGGTCGCCATCGGCAAGGGCGCGGAGAACATCTTCCTGAAACCCGTCGACGCCGGCGAATCCCTCGACTACTACCGCAAGGAAGGCGTCCACTTCGTCCCCAAGCTGAAAGCGGAAGATCTGATTCTATAGATTTCTCGGCTTCGCTCGAAATGACAATAGAAAAACGGCGCCCCGAGGGACGCCGTTGTACGGGTTGCACCGGAAGACTAATAGGTCACCTTGGGTTCGAGTTCCTTGGCGAGCTCGATGAACTTGGCAACTTCCTTCTCGACCGGGGTGCGGCGGGTGAGGTGCTTCTCCTCGTTCACTTCGGCCATCTTGGCGGCGAGGTTCGCGGCGTTGCGGTTGCGGAGCTCCTTGACGGTGTCCACACCGGCGGCCTCGAGCAGTTCGGCGAACTGCGGGCCGATGCCCTTGACACGGAACAGGTCCGCGTGGTTCACCCACGTCAGGACGAGGTCGTGACGGATGCCGGTAGCTTCCTCGATGGCCTGGCGGCCCTTGGCGTCCGCGCCCTTCTCCAGGAGCTGGTCCACGGTCTCGATGCCGATGCCGACGAGTTTTTCTGCGTACACAGGGCCGATACCCTGAATGTCGATAATCTTGTAAATCATATCAAATTGTGTGTTTAAAGGTTGTTGTCCGTGCTAATTAATCGTTCAAATATACATTTTTTCGTGGAAAAAGACAAAATTTTTCTTATATTTGCAGAGAATAGGAAAAAAATGAATGGAAACCTATCCGCTTGACCAAGAAAAAACTTACAATTCCACTGACCTGCTGACACTTGAGTGTGAAAGTGGGCCGGAAACCCGCAAAATAGGCGAATGGTTGAATGTGGACCCGGTCCGCATCCACCGGATGGTCGTGCGCGAAAAGGTCCTGAAAGTCGACCAGATCGAAGTGTTCGCCCCCCTGGTTTCCAAGCTCCGCCGGGCGGATTACGAGTATTACAAACGCATCACCGGCCTCAAGATGCTCATCGACTTCCCCGGATACTCCTCCGAGATCGAAGCCAAGATCCCCTACGACACCGACCCCATCGCCTTCTACAAATGGTGGCGCAAAGGGAAGCACGAGCACTTGGTGTACCTCTCCCCCGCCTATCAGTTCAAGCTGTTCCAGAAAGTCTCCGTGATGGAGCCGAAGGTGATGCTCAAGAAAGACATCGAATTCGTCAAGAACTTCTGACAATGACCCTTGAAGAGATCCTCCGCGTCCCGACGGCGGCCACCCCCGAAGAGCGGGCCGATGACGTCTGGGACGACGAGAACCGCCTCTGTTACTCGGCCGACGGGGAGAAGCTCCTCGATGCCGAGAACTTTCCGTCCGAAGTGACGGTCCGCGAGGGCTGCCGCATCCTCTGCGACGGCGTCTTCGCCTTCCAGGACTATATGGCCGAGGACCGGAAGATCGGCGAAGAGATCCCCCTGGACGAGCGGGACTCCTTCCTGGAGAAAATCCACCTGCCCGCCACCCTCACGCATATCGGCAAGGCCGCCTTCAACGAATGCGGGTTCCTGGAGAGCATCCGGCTCCCGAAAGGGCTCCTGTCCATCGGCGAAGACGCCTTCTGCGATTGCTGGAACCTCGAAAAGATCACCTGCCCCGCCTCGCTGCGGGTCATCGGCCCCCGGGCCTTCCAGGGCTGCATCAACCTGTACCAGATCCGCCTGAACAAAGGGCTGGAAGCCATCGGCGAAGACGCCTTCGACGACTGCGAGTCGCTCGAGACCATCCTGGTCCCCGCCGGCACCCTGGACCGTTTCCTGGCCCTCATTCCCAAATCCCTCCACGAATTCATCGAAGAATTATGAACACCGCCGGACAAAAGTTCACCGTCTCCCACGACAGTCCCCTCCTGAAATACCTCTATGTCATTTTTCCGACCCAGTCCAAGACCGGGGTCAAGAATATGCTCGCCAAGGGCCAGGTCCTGGTGAACGGGGAGCGGAGGACCGCCTTCGACCATCCCCTCCGCGCCGGAGATTCCCTCCTGATCCTGGCCAAGGCCGTGTCGATGGCCCGCGAAAGCAGCGAGAACGCCCGCGAGGACGTGGAGAAGACGGGGGTCAAGATCGTCTTCGAGGACGACGACTACATCGTCGTGGACAAGCCCGCCGGCCTCCTGACGGTCTCCACCGCCAAGGGCTCCCAGAGCAAGACCGGCAAGAAGGAAGCCACCCTGTACGCGATCCTGAACGCCTATGTGAAGACGAACGCCCGCGCCCGCCGCAAGGAGGACCTCGCCAGCGGACGGACGCCCGACCGGTCCACCGCCAAGATATGGATCGTCCACCGCCTGGACAAGGGCACGTCCGGCCTGGTGGTCTTCGCCAAGAACGAACAGGCGAAGGATATCCTCCAGAGCCGCTGGAAGGAGCTCGTCATCGAGCGCCGCTATGTCGCCATCCTCGAGAAGAAGCTCGAGAAGGAGTCCGGCGCCCTCCAGAGCTGGCTCGTGGAGAATCCCAAATCCCTGATCGTGTATTCCTACCCCGAGGAAGTCCGCGGCGGCCAGCTCGCCATCACCCACTACAAGGTCCTGGAGTTCGTACGCCGGGGCAAGGGCGTGTACACCAAGGCCGAATTCTCCCTGGAGAGCGGCCGCAAGAACCAGATCCGCGTCCACGCCGCCGACCTCGGCCATCCCGTCGCCGGTGACAGGAAATACGGCGCCGAGACGGACCCGATCCGCCGGCTCGCCCTCCACGCGGCCACCCTCGTGTTCCGGAATCCGATGTCCGGCGAGGTCATACGCCTAAAGTCCCCGCTGCCGGAGTCCTTCGGCAAATTCGAAACGATCGCGAAGTGATGGAAACGTTCACCGTCCCCGGCGCCGCCGACGGCGTCCGCCTCAGCACCCTCGTCCTCGCGCCCGAATCCCCCAAGGCCGTCCTCCAGCTGGTCCACGGGATGGCGGAGCACAAGGAGCGCTACATTCCTTTTATGACCTACCTGTCCGAGATGGGTTACGCCTGCGTGATCTGCGACCTCCGCGGCCACGGCGAAACCGTCACGGACCCCAAGGACCTCGGCTGGATGGGCAAGGGCGGAATGAAGGCCCTGGTGGACGATGTCCACTGCGTCACCGACTGGGCCAAAGCGCAGTATCCCGGACTCCCCTTCTTCCTGTTCGGGCACAGCATGGGGTCGATGGTCGTCCGCAGCTATCTCAAGCGGTACGACCGGGACATCGACGGGCTCGTCGTGTGCGGCAGCCCGAGCAAGAACCCGGCCGCCGGCCTGGGCGATTTCCTCGCCGGCTGCATCAGCGTGTTCCGCGGCCCCCGCTACCGGTCGCAGTTCCTCGCGGACCTGTGCACCGGCAACAATGACAAGAAATTCAAGGCCGACGGCCTCAAGAACGCCTGGCTCTCCACCAACAAGGCCAATGTCCAGGCCTACAACAACGATCCCCTCTGCGGCTTCGTCTTCACGGCGAACGGCTACCGGAACGGCCTCTTCCGCCTGATGAAGGACATCTATTCCCCGGACGGGTGGCACGTGACGAAGCCGGACCTGCCGGTCCATTTCATCGCCGGCTCCGACGACCCCTGCATCGTCAGCCTGAAGAAATTCTCGCAGGCGGTGAGTTTCCTCCGCAGCTGCGGCTACCGGGACGTCACCAGCCAGGTCTATCCCGGGATGCGCCACGAAATCCTGAACGAAATCGGCCGGGAGCGCGTCTGGAGCGATATCCGGGAACTCCTGGACGGCTGGCTCGCGCGATGAATCCCCCCTCCAAGGACATCTTCAACCGGGCGGAACTGCTGCTCGGCGCCGACGTGATGGAACGGCTCGGGACGGTCCGCGTCATCCTCTTCGGCGTGGGCGGCGTAGGCAGCTGGTGCGCGGAGGGACTCGTGCGCTCGGGGGTCCGGCACTTGACGATCGTCGACGCGGACGACGTGGCCCCTTCCAACATCAACCGCCAGCGGATGGCCACGGTCTCCACCGTGGGCCGGCCGAAGGTGGACGTCTTGAAGGAAATGCTCCTGGAGATCAACCCGGAAGCCGTCATCCGGACCGTCAAGGCCCGGTTCACGGAAGCCTCGGCGGACTCCTTCGGGCTGGACGCGTACGATTACATCATCGACGCGATCGATGCCCTCAAGGACAAGGCCACCCTGATCCTGCGCGCGGCGGCGACGCCGGCGACCTTCTTCTCCTCGATGGGCGCGGCGTGCAAAATCGACCCCACAAAGATCCGGGTGGCCTCTTTCTGGGAAGTCCGCGGCTGTCCGCTCGGCGCGATGCTCCGCAAGAGACTCCGCAAGGCCGGCACCCTGCCCGCCAAGGACTTCCTCTGCGTCTACGACGAGGAACTCCTCCCGAACCGCGGTGCCGACACCGCCCTCGAGGAGGAGCTGAAATTCGACAAAGTGAGCCACAACGGCTCCCTGGTGACGGTCACCGCCCCCTTCGGCTTTACTCTCGCGAGTTTAGTCATCCAAGATCTGATTGCACCGGACTGTCGGTAGTGACATTCCCAAACCGTCGCTGCGCGACCCCTCCCACAGCCCCTTTCAGGGTCTGCGGGCCCCTCCCTCTTATGTGGCCGAGGGTGGCCACAGGTTTGGGAATGTCAACTACCGACAGTCCTTACAAAGTCCTTTGATCAGATAGGAAACAGAATGCACGGCATATTCTTCCGGAATGGAGACCGGAGGGACGGGCGTGTCTTCCAGGCAGAAGGTGCGGTGGCACTTTTCGCAGAAGAAATGGACGTGGACGTCGTCGTCCTCGCCGTCACGATGGCTGTGGCAGAGTTCGTAGCGCACGCCGTCGCCGGAATCGTCCAGCACGTGCACCAGGTGCGCCTCGCGGAAAGCCTGCAGGGTCCTGAAGACATTGGACTTGTCGATGGTTTCGACGACGGTTTCCAGCTCGGTCATCGACATCGGCCTGCCCGCCGCCGCGAGGGCGCGGGCGATGACAATCCGGTTCGCCGTCGGCTTGACGCCGTGGCGCTCCATCCATTCCGACAAGTGCTTTTCTTCCATACGGTGCAAAGATAGCGTGAATCCCGCGCAAAACCAATCCCCACTTATGGGGATGCGCCGGGGGGGGCTTTCCCGCGGACCGGGCCCTACTTCATCAGGATTGCCGTGAGCCGCGCGGTTTCCAGCAGGAAGCCGTCGTGGCCGAAACGGGAGGAGATTTCGATGTAGTCGGCTCCGGGAATCCAACGGGCCCAGACGGACGATTCCTGCGGCGGGAAGATGGCGTCCGTGTCGATGGAGACGACCGTCGTCCGCGCCTTGATCCGCGCGAGGGCGGCATCCACCCCGCCCCGGCCCCGGCCCACGTTGTGGCTGTCCAGGGCATCGCACAGGGTGTGATAGGAATAGGCGTCGAAACCGCGGCGGATCAGCTTCTCGCCCTGGTACCGTTCATAGGAAGCGGCGCGGCCGGCGAAAAGGGTGTCGGGGTCGGCCTCGAACTGGGTGAGGCCGTAGCCTTCGAAGCAGCGGTAGGAAATGAGCGCCTGGGCGCGGGCGCACTTGAGGCCGGCGGCGCCGCCCGACAGGTCCCGGGCCTCCCGGAAGGTCGGATCCGCCTCCAGGGCCATCCGCTGCGCCTCCACCATCGCCGACAGGTACGGCGACACGCGTGGGGCCGTTGCGATGAACAGGCAGCGCTTGAAAACGTCGGGCTCGGCCACCGCCCATTCGATGGCCTGGAATCCGCCGATGGAACTGCCGACCAGGAGGTCCACCGAGTCGATCCCGAGCGCCTTGCGGACGACGATGGACGCCGCCACCATATCCCGGACCGTAACCTTCGGGAAATCGAGGAGCCAGGGCTTCCCCGTCGCCGGATTGTCGCGGGCCGGACCCTCGGAGCCGTAGGCGGAGCCCAGCATATTCACGCAGGCGACGAAACTCTTCTCCGTGTCGATGGCCTTGCCCGGCCCCACCATCTCCGGCCACCAGTCCTCGGGGTCGCTGTTCGCCGTCAGGGCGTGACAGATCCAGATGACCGGCCTCCGGCCGTCCCAGGCCTCCTGGGAGGTATGGTAGACCACGCGGGCGCCTTTCAGGACGCCCCCGGCTTCCAGTTCCAGGTCGGTGACGAGTTCTTTCCGGATCATTTCGCGGCGGCTTCAAGGGCTTGGGCGAGGTCGGCGATGATATCGTCCGGATCCTCCAGGCCGATGGACACGCGCATCAGGCCCGGGTCGATGCCGGCGGCGCGGAGCTGCTCGTCCGAGAGCTGCCGGTGCGTATGCGAGGCCGGGTGCAGGATGCAGGAATAGCAGTCCGCCACGTGCGTCTCGATGGTGATGAGTTTCAGGGCGTCCATGAAGCGGTTGTCGAATTCCCGCCCGCCCTTGAGGCCGACGCACATCACCCCGCAGGAGCCTTCCGGCAGGTATTTCAGCTGCTTCTCATGCTCGGGGTCGTCCGGCAGGTCCGGATAGCGGACCCAGGCGACAGCCGGATGGTTCTTCAGGAAGGTCGCCACCTTCAGCGCGCTTTCGGAGACGCGGCGGATCCGCAGGTGCAGCGTCTGCAGGCCCAGGTTCAGGTAAAAGGCGTTCTGCGGGCTCTGCATCGCCCCGAGGTCGCGCATCAGGTGCGTCGTGGCCTTGGTGATGTAGGCCGCGCGGCCGAACTTCTTCGTATAGGTGAGCCCGTGGTAGGACGCGTCCGGGGTCGTCAGGCCCGGAAACTTGTCCGCGTGCGCCTCCCAGTCGAAGTTGCCGCTGTCCACCACGCAGCCGCCGACCGTGGCGCCGTGGCCGTCGATGTACTTGGTCGTGGAATGCGTGACGATGTCCGCGCCCCACTCGAAGGGACGGCAATGGACGGGCGTCGCGAAGGTGTTGTCGATCACGAGCGGCACCCCGTGCGCGTGGGCGATCTTTGCGAAACGCTCGATGTCAAGCACTTCCACGCCCGGGTTGGAAAGCGTTTCTCCGAAGAGAAGCTTGGTCTCCGGACGGAAGCAGGCGTTCACCTCCTCATCCGTGGCCTTGTGGTCCACAAAGGTGACATCGATCCCCATCTGCCGGAGGGACACACCCAGGAGGTTGAAGGTGCCGCCATAGATGTTGTTCAGGCTCACGATGTGGTCCCCGGCCTTGCAGATGTTCAGGCAGGCGAAAAGGTTCGCCGCCTGGCCGGAGGAGGTCAGGATGGCGCCCACGCCGCCTTCCAGGGCGTTGATGCGGGCCGCCACCATGTCGCAGGTCGGGTTCGCCAGCCGCGTGTAGAAATAGCCCGCGTCTTCCAGGTCGAAGAGCCGGCCCATCTGGTCGGATGTTTCGTATTTGAAGGTCGTGCTCTGCACGATGGGCATCTGCCGGGGTTCGCCGCGTCCGGGCGCGTAGCCCGCATGGACGCAAAGGGTGTCGATCTTGCTCATTCCAGTACGTTTGATCCGCACAAAGATAGGGGGTTTGGAATTTCCCTCCAACATTCTACAATAATTTGGAAAATATTTCTAAATTTGCAAGAAAACGGGCAACCGATAGAAAAAGAGCCCTATCAACAGCCGCCCACAAAGAAAATTATTCTGCGATATGAACGAATTCGTCCTCGATGCCGTCGACCTGGACATCCTGCGCTGCCTGCAGGAAAACGCCCGCCTCACCACCAAGGAACTGGCCGCCCGCGTGAACCTCTCCACCACCCCGGTCTTTGAACGTCTCAAGCGCCTCGAGCGCAACGGCTTCATCAAGAAATACGTCGCCG
Organism: uncultured Bacteroidales bacterium; assembly: GCA_946538425.1. Taxonomy (GTDB): domain Bacteria; phylum Bacteroidota; class Bacteroidia; order Bacteroidales; family UBA932; genus Cryptobacteroides. The sequence continues at coordinate 11,426 of CAMNGM010000026.1, forward strand.
TCCTGGACGCCGAGAAGCTGCACCTGGGATTCGTCGTCTTCTGCTCCGTGAAACTGAAGCAGATGAACCGCAATGCCGCCCGCGCCTTCGTCTCCATCATCAAGGACATCCCCCAGGTGGCCGAATGCTACAACATCTCCGGCGAGTACGACTACCTCCTGAAGATCCACGCGCCCGACATGAAGTACTACAACGAATTCATCATCAACGTCCTCGGCACCATCGACTCCATCGGCTCCATCCTCTCCTCCTTCGTGATGGACGAAATCAAGAACACCCACGCGCTGTCGCTGTAGCGCCACAAAAACGATTTCGGGCGCAAAACCGGTCAGTTTTGCGCCCGAACTGTATCAAAAAGTGGCTTCGGGCACAAAGCTAAGCTTTTTTGTGCTCGAAAACCTTATTTCTCGGAGAGGTATTCGTGGATGGCGGCGGCAGCCTTGCGGCCGGCACCCATCGCGAGAATCACGGTCGCGGCGCCGGTGACGGCATCGCCGCCGGCGAAGACGCCGGGACGGGTCGTCGCGCCGTGCTCGTCGGCGACGAGGCAGCCGCGGCGGTTCGTCTCCAGGCCGTCCGTCGTCCGGGCGATCAGCGGGTTCGGGGACGTGCCGAGGGCCATGATGACCGTGTCGCAGGGAATCTCGAACTCGGAACCCTCGACCGGAATCGGCGAACGGCGGCCGGAGGCATCGGGCTCGCCCAGTTCCATCCGGATGCACTTGACGGCCCGGACCCAGCCCTTCTCGTCCGCGAGGACCTCGACAGGGTTCGTAAGCATCTTGAACTCGACGCCTTCCTCGTGCGCGTGATGGACCTCCTCCTTGCGGGCGGGAAGCTCCACCTCGGTACGGCGGTAGACGATGGTGGTCTCCGCGCCGAGGCGCAGCGCGGTGCGCGCCGCGTCCATCGCGACGTTGCCGCCGCCCACCACGACGCACTGCCTGCCGGCGTGGATCGGGGTAAGATAATCGGGGCGGAAAGCCTTCATCAGGTTGTTGCGGGTGAGGAACTCGTTGGCGGAGAAGACACCGTTGGCGTTCTCGCCCGGGATGCCCATAAAGCGCGGCAGACCGGCACCGGAGCCGACGAACACAGCTTCGAAACCTTCCTCGTCCATCAGGGAATCGATGGTGACGGTCCGACCGATGATCACGTCCAGTTCGATCTTGACGCCGAGGGCCTTGACGGCCTCGATCTCGGCGGCCACGACCTTGTCCTTCGGAAGACGGAATTCGGGGATGCCGTACTCGAGCACGCCGCCCGGACGGTGCAGGGCCTCGAAGATTGTGACGTCATAGCCGAGCTTGGCGAGGTCCGCGGCGCAGGCCAGGCCGGAAGGGCCGGAGCCGATGATCGCCACCTTCTTGCCGTTGGAGGGAGCGACGGAGGCGGCAGGGGCCTGGCCCTGCTCCCGCGTCCAGTCGGCCACGAAGCGCTCGAGCTTGCCGATCGCGACGCTCTCGCCCTTGATGCCCAGGATGCAGCTGCCTTCGCACTGGGTCTCCTGCGGGCACACGCGGCCGCAGATGGCCGGCAGCGAGCTGTCCTCGGCGATGACCGCCGCGGCGGCCGCGAAATCGCCGTCCTTGACCTTCGCGATGAACTCGGGAATCTGGATGCCCACGGGGCAGGCGCCCACGCAGCGGGGGTTCTTGCAATGCAGACAGCGGGTCGCCTCGAGCATCGCCTCTTCGACATTATAGCCGTAGCAGACCTCTTCGAAATTGGTCGCCCGGACTTTCGGGTCCTGTTCCCGGACGGGAACTCTTCCTATCTTGTTCGCCATAGCCTATTTTCCTCTTCCGATTCTACATACGTGATTCTCCCGGGCCTCGGTCTCTTCCGCGCGGTACTGGCCCTGACGGCGCATCGCCTCGTCGAAGTCGACGTCGTAGCCGTTGAATTCGGGGCCTTCCACGCAGGCGAAGCGGGTCTTGCCGGCCACGGTGACGCGGCAGGCGCCGCACATCCCGGTGCCGTCCACCATCAGGGTGTTCAGGCTCACGACAATGGGCAGGCCGAGCTTCTTCGCGGTCAGCGTGGTGAACTTCATCATGATCATCGGGCCGATGGCGACGGCCTGGGTGTACTGGTTGCCGTCGTTCACAAGCTTCTCCAGCAGGGCGGTGACCATGCCGTGGAAACCCTCGGAGCCGTCATCGGTGCAGAGGTGGAGATGGTCGCAGACGGCGGCCATTTCCTCCTTGTAGATGAGCAGGGAGGCGGTCTTGGCGCCGATGATCACATCGACCTTGGCGCCGTGCGCGTGCAGCCACTTGGCCTGCGGGTAGACCGGGGCGGTACCGACACCGCCGGCGATGAAGATGAAATGGCTCGCCGCGAGCTGCTCGGGGCTCATCTCGATGAATTCGGACGGGTTTCCGAGGGGGCCGACCACGTCGGCGAAGGACTCCCCTTCCTCGAAGGCGACGATGTCCTGCGTCGAGGCGCCGATGGGCTGGGTGACGATGGTGACGGTGCCTTTTTCGACATCGAAATCACTGATGGTCAGCGGAATGCGCTCTCCTTTCTCATCAGCCCTGACAATCAGGAACTGGCCAGGCTTGGCGGCGGCCGCCAGCCTCGGCGCCTCCACGACCATCCGGCAGATGTTCGGGGTCAGCATTTCCTTCTGGATAATCTTGTACATTTGTTCTGTCAGTCGTTTTAAATTGGGCCAAATTTAGGAAAAATATTCTTATATTTGAAAAATATAAACAAGGAATGAAAGCAATCCTCATCTATTCTGGCGGACTGGACAGCACGACGCTCCTATACGAGTACAAGGACCGCATCGCGCTGGCCGTCACCTTCGACTACGGCTCCAAGCACAACGCCCGGGAAATTGCGTACGCGGTGGAAAACTGCCGCCTTCTCGGCATCCCGCACCGGGTGATTCCGCTCGAGTTCATCGGCAAGTACTTCCGCAGCGACCTCCTCCTGTCCGGAGGCGACATCCCCGAAGGCAGCTATGCCGACGACAATATGAAATCCACCGTCGTCCCCTTCCGCAACGGCATCATGCTCGCCGTGGCCGTGGGCCTGGCGGAAAGCAATGACCTCGACACCGTCCTCCTGGCCAACCACAGCGGCGACCACGCCATCTACCCGGACTGCCGTCCGGAATTCGTGGACGCCTTCGACCGGGCGGCCGAAGCGGGCACCTACAACGGCGTCCGCATCGTCTCCCCCTACTGCCACATCACCAAGCGCGACATCGCCCTCCGCGGCCGGGCGCTCGGAATCGACTATTCCCTCACCTATTCCTGCTACAAAGGCGGCGAGAAGCACTGCGGCCGCTGCGGGACCTGCACCGAACGCAAAGAAGCCCTGGAAGGCTTCGACCCCACCGAATACGAAGCATAAACGACTATGTACTACGTCTGCAAAAGACTCGAAATCTCGGCTGCGCACAGCCTGATGCTCTCCTATGAGAGCAAGTGCGAGGACCTGCACGGCCACAACTGGATCGTCAAGATCTACTGCAAGTCGGAGACCCTGAACCAGGACGGGATGGTCACGGACTTCACCCTCATCAAGCGGGACATCGAGAAGGCCCTGGACCACAAGAACCTGAACGACGTCCTCCCGATGAACCCGACGGCCGAGAACATCGCCCGCTGGATCTGCGACCGCACCCCCAATGCCTACAAGGTCGAAGTCTGGGAGTCCGAAATGAATATGGCCGCATACGAACGGGACTAAAATAGTCAGGCGGTATGGCATCCGGAAACCTGTGGCCACCCTCGGCCACATAAGAGGGAGGGGCCCAACCGCAGGTTGGGAGGGGCCGGAGCAAAGCGGAGGCGGTTTCCGGATGCCATACCGCCTGACCAAAAAGAAACTATGTATCGTATCAACGAATTGTTTTACAGCCTGCAGGGAGAAGGATTCTGGACGGGGACACCGATGGTGTTCCTGCGGCTGAGCGGCTGCAACCTGAAGTGTCCCTTCTGCGATACGGACCACGGCAGCGGTCGGGAGATGGCCGCGGACGAAATCGTCGCGCAGATCCTGAAGGCCGGCGGCGCGTGCCGGAGGGTGTGCGTCACCGGCGGCGAGCCTTCGCTGCAACTCGACAAGGCCCTGGTCGACGCCCTGCACGGGGCCGGATTCCGGATCCACGTCGAGACCAATGGCACCCGGGCGCTGCCGGACGGCGTGGACTGGGTGACCCTGAGCCCGAAAACGGACGTGAAAGGCCTGAAGGGCGACGGAACCGTCGTGCTGGAAAGGGCCGACGAGGTGAAAGTCGTCTATGAGGACGGCGTCAACGAGAGATGGGCGGCGTTCCCGGCCCAGTGGCATTTCCTGCAGCCCTGCGACACCGGAGATGCCGCGAAAAACGAGGCCATCCTGGCCGAAACCCTGAACCACATTCAGCGGCATCCCCTGTGGAGGCTGTCGCTACAGACACATAAACTACTGAAAATCAGATGAAAAGGAACGAGTACGACGTCATCGTCGTCGGCGGCGGCATCACCGGTGCCGGAACGGCGAGAGACTGTGCGATGCGCGGACTGAAGGTCCTCCTCATCGAGCGGCACGACATCGCCACCGGAGCGACAGGCCGGAACCACGGCCTGCTGCACTCCGGCGCCCGCTACGCCGTCACCGACCAGGAGTCCGCGGGCGAGTGCATCCGCGAGAACATGATCCTGCGCCGGATCGCCTCCCACTGCGTGGACGAGACCGACGGCTTCTTCATCACCCTCCCGGAGGACGACCTGAACTACCAGGCCAAGTTCGTCGAATCCTGCCTGGCCGCGGGCATCAGCGCGGAGATCGTGGACCCGAAGGAGGCCCTCCGGATGGAACCGGCGATGAACCCGGACATCATCGGTGCCGTCAAGGTGCCCGACGGGAGCGTGGATCCGTTCCGCCTGTGCGCCGCTAATATGGTGGATGCCAAGCTGCACGGCGCCCAGGTCCTCCTGTATACCGAAGTCACCGGCTTCATCAAGGACGGCGACCGCGTCGTGGGCGTGAAGACGTACAACCACCAGACGCACAAGACCGGCCAATACTACGCGAACATCACCGTCAACGCCGCCGGCATCTGGGGCCAGCGCATCGCGGACCTCGCCGGCGTGAAGATCGGGATGTTCCCGGCGAAGGGCGCCCTCCTGATCTTCGCGCACCGCGTGAACGGCATCGTCATCAACCGCTGCCGCAAGCCCGCGAACGCGGACATCCTCGTTCCCGGCGACACCGTGTGCATCATCGGCACCACCTCCACCAAGATTCCGTTCGAGGAATGCGACGGCGTGCGCGTCACGCCCGAGGAGGTGAACCTCCTCATCGAGGAAGGCGCCAAACTCGCGCCCGCCCTTGCAAGTACCCGTATCTTAAGAGCTTACGCCGGTGTCCGCCCGCTCGTGAGCGCGGACAACGACCCCTCCGGCCGCAACATCAGCCGCGGCATCGTCTGCCTGGACCACGAGACGCGAGACGGGGTGAAGGGTTTCATCTCCATCACCGGCGGCAAGCTGATGACCTACCGCCTGATGGCCGAGATGGCCACGGACCTGGTGTGCAAGAAACTCTCCGTCGACAAGGCCTGCGAGACGGCGATCACGCCCCTGCCGGGTTCCGGCGGCAAGAGCTTCCGCGAAGTGGCGGAGAAGATCTGGGAGAATCCGACGACGGTGCAGAAGGCGGCCGTAGGCCGGCTGGGCACCGGCGCAGCACGCATCCAGGCGGCCGACTCGCTGGACCAGTCCCTCATCTGCGAATGCGAGGAAGTGTCCGTGGGCGAGATCAATTCCGCCATCGAGCGGCTGGACGTGAACGGATTGACGGACCTGCGCCGGCGCACGCGCGTGGGGATGGGCACGTGCCAGGGCGAGCTCTGCGGCTGCCGGGCAGCCGGCCTGCTCGCCAAGGCGCACGGCTGCGCCGACCGCGCCCGCGCCGACCTCCAGGACTTCATGACCGAGCGCTGGAAAGGGATGTACCCCATCGGCTGGGGCGACGCCCTCCGCGAAGCGGAATACACGCAGTGGGTCTATAAACACGTATTGGGCGTATGAGATTCGATACCGTGATCATCGGCGGAGGCCTGGCGGGCCTCACCGCGGGCATCAGCCTCCAGGAGGCGGGCCAGAAAGTCGCCATCGTCAGCGCCGGACAGAATGCGATGCACTTCTTCTCCGGCAGTTTCGAGGATGCCGCGCCGGTCCGGGAACGGGTTTCGGCCCTGTTCGCGGCCGCAGGCGTACGGATGAGCGCCATCGACGGACTCCAGTTGATGCCGATGGGCAAGTTCCAGCCCGTTTCCCTGACCCTGGAGGACGTGACCGTCTTCCCGGAGGAACATATCGCTGAAAAAGCGCTTATCGTCAATTTCACCGGCTTCCACGACTTTTACTGCACCTTCCTCGCGGAGACGCTGGAGAAGGCCGGTACCGCCTGCCGGATCCGTTTCGTCCGCCTTCCCGAGATGGAGCACCTCCGGACGAGCCCCAGCGAGATGCGCTCCGTGAACATCGCGCGCGTATTGGACGAACACTGGGAGAAGGCCGTCTCGGACATCCGCATCCTGCTCGGAGACGAGGACCTCATCATCCTCCCGCAGGTGTTCGGGCTCAAGGACGCGTCGGTGCTGGACAAGATCCGCACCGCCCTCCCCGCCCGCGTCGCCTTCGTCGGGACGATGCCCCCGTCCGTGCCGGGCATCCGCACCCAAATGCTGCTGAAACGCCGCTTCGAGGTGCTGGGCGGTACTTTCCTGATGGGTGACGAAGTCACCTCCGCCGCCCTGCACGAAGGCGTCGTTTCCAGCATCACCACCCGGAACCTGGACACGGCCCGGCTCTTCGCCGACCATTTCATCCTCGCTTCCGGCGGCTACTTCTCCAAGGGCCTCGCCTCTACGCCTTCGCAGGTGTACGAGCCCCTGTTCGGCCTGGACATCGACTATCCCGTCGAGCGCAAGGACTGGTACGACGGCGACTTCTTCGCGGCGCAGCCGTTTATGGACTTCGGCGTCAAGACGGACGCTTCGCTGCACGCCGTCAAGGACGGCGAGCCGGTGAAGAACCTGTTCTGCATCGGCTCCGTGCTCGGCGGCACGAGAAAAGAGGATTACGGAACGGCGGCCGGGCTCGCCATCCGGACGGCCTTCGCGGTCGTGGACACCATCAAAGGAGGGAACGTATGAAACTGCAGGAATACACCGCCAGCGCGCACAATTTCGAGGAATGCATGAAATGCACCATCTGCACGGCCTATTGCCCGGTCGTGCCGGTGAACCCTCGCTATCCCGGCCCCAAGCAGGCCGGTCCCGACGGAGAGCGGCTCCGCCTCAAGGATCCGTACTTCTTCAACCAGGCGCTCAAATACTGCCTGAACTGCAAGCGTTGCGAAGTCGTGTGCCCGTCCGGTGTGAAAGTGGCGGACATCATCCAGTCCGCCCGCATCAAGTATGACCACGCGCAGCCCAAGCTCCGCGACGTCGTGCTCGCGAACACGGACTTCATGGGCAAGCTCGCCCGCCCGTTCGCGCCCATCGTGAACGGAGCCACCGCCCTCGGTGTCACGAAGACGGTCCTGGACGCGACCTTCGCCATCGACAAGCACCGCTCCTTCCCGAAATACAGCGGCCGCAGTTTCGAAGGCTGGCTCAAGCGCCGCGCCAAGGAGCAGGCGAAGTTCGACAAGCAGGTCGCCTACTACCACGGCTGCTACGTGAACTACAACTATCCCCAGCTGGGCAAGGACTTCGTGAAGGTGATGAACGCCCTCGGCATCGGCGTCCAGCTGCTGGACAAGGAGAAATGCTGCGGCGTCGCCCTCATCGCGAACGGGATGTCCAAGAAGGCGGCGAAGAACGCGAAACACAACGTGGAAGTCCTGCAGAAGGCCGTGGATGCCGGACTCAAGGTCCTCACCACCTCCTCCACCTGCACGATGACCATCCGCGAAGAATATCCGGGACTCCTGCAGGTCGACAACAGTGGCATCAAGGACTCCATCCTTCTCGCCACCCGGTACATCTACCAGCTCGTCGAATCCGGCCAGGCGCAGCTCAAGTTCAAGGAGAACTACCGCGCCCGGATCGCCTACCACATCCCCTGCCACCTGGAAAAACTGGGTTGGGGTATCTTCTCCACCGAACTGCTGAAGATGATCCCCGGCGTGGAATTCACCCTCCTCGACTCCAACTGCTGCGGCATCTCGGGCACCTACGGCTTCAAGAAAGAGAACTACGAGGCCTCCCAGGCCATCGGCAAGCCCCTCTTCGACCAGATCAAGTCCGTGAACCCCGATTTCGTCGCCTGCGACTGCGAAACCTGCAAATGGCAGCTCGAGATGTCCACCCCCTACAAGGTGAAACATCCCATCTCGATCCTCGCCGAAGCGCTGGAATAGAGATTCCCGGCGGTTCCTGAGCCTGTCGAAGGACCACCGGGAATGACGGCATAGCAAGACGGGGATAACGGTGTAACGATCGACACGCCGCTTCAGAGCCCTCGGACACGCTTTTGCCCTTTCACGACACGAATCGTGGCCGACCCCCTATCAGGCACCCGGGGTCGGCCACGTTTCATTACATAGGACGGCTATTCCGTAGCCGACCGTTTTGGGAGATTCCGGGGCAAGCCCAAGCCCGAAGTTGCACGAATCAGTCCAGGGAGATCTGAAGCGGGCGGCGGGAGGCGCCGGCGGATTTCGGCTTTCATCGACCGCGAGCCGAGAGGGAAGGCGCGGTCCCGGAAGGGATGACGGCGTTTGTTTGAGCGCTAGTTAGGCCCGCCTGCGGGACGAACTGAGTTCGCCGTCAAGCGCCTTCCCGACACCGAGCGAGCAAGATGAAAGACGCATGACGCCGGAGCCCCCGCCGCCCGCCAGACCTCCCCGCGCATACTCACTGTTACACCAGCAACTCAAGGTCC
>CAMNGM010000027.1 GCA_946538425.1 uncultured Bacteroidales bacterium
ATCCCAAGAAGATCGTCGAACTGCTGGACGAGGCCAAGGCCCAGATGCCCGACAACCCTTCCCTCTACTATGTGGAAGGCAACATCCTGACCGGCATCAAGGACTTCGACGGCGCCCTCAAGGCCTACCGCAAGGCTTCCGAGATCGACCCGAACTACGAGTGGGGCTACTATGGCGAAGGTTCCCTGTGGCTCCAGAAGCAGGCCGCCCTCGTGGACGAGGCCAACGCCCTGCCCGTGAACGCCTACAAGGAGTATGACGCCAAGATGGCGGAGATCGCCCAGTGCCTGAAGAGCGCGGTTCCCGCTTTCGAGACCTGCTATGCCAAGGCCAAGGACGAAGCGCTGAAGGGCGCCGCCGCCGACTTCCTCAAGAGAGTCTACTTCGCGCTCCGTAACGAGGGCGACGAGTATAAGGCCGGTTACGAGAAGTACAACGCCATCGTTGGCACCAACGAGTAAGCGATGGCAAGCGTGAAGCGCTTGCTCGCCTATGCAATCTGCTGCGTGGTCGCCGTTTCGGCGGCCGCGCAGCGTTTGCCTGACCGGTCCCGTACGCCGGCTTTCGAATCCCTCTGGCCGCTCCGCTTCGACTTCCTGAAGTCCCGTCCGGACACGGTGTCCCTCTTTATCGTCGGGGACATCATGAGCCACCGGGCGGTGTCGAGGAGCGCAGAGGAGTTCGGCTTCGGTTCCTTCTTCAAGTACCTGGAGGACCGGATCGCCGGGGCGGACCTCGCCATCGGCAATATGGAGTTTCCCCTGGCCGGAAAGCCCTACACGGGTTATCCGGCCTTTTCGGGACCGGACGAGTACGCGCAGTATCTCGCGGACGTCGGCTTCGACGTGTTCCTGACGGCGAACAACCACATCCTGGACAAGGGAACGGCGGGTTTGAAGCGGACCATCGACGTGCTCGAGCGGAAGGGCCTGATCTATACGGGCGTCGCCCGGGACGCGCAGGCCGACACGCTCCTGAATCCGCTCCTGCTGCACGTCCGGGGGCTGCGGATCGCCATCGTCAATTTCACCTACGGGACCAACACCGGTCCCTGGGACCCCTGGCCCAAGGTGAACTATATGCGGAAAAAGGACATCCTGCCGATGCTGGAACGGGCCCGGGAGGCGGACCTCGTGCTGGTCTTCCCGCACTGGGGGACCGAGTACCGGCTGCATCACGACCCGCAGCAGGAGGAGATGGCCCGCTGGCTCGTGGAGAACGGGGCCGACGTGGTCGTGGGAGCGCATCCGCACGTGATCCAGGATGTCGGATACATCGGGGAGGCGCCCGTCGTCTATTCGCTCGGGAACGCCCTCTCCAACCAGAATGACCTGAACTCCAGGCTGGAACTGGCCCTCACGCTCCGGGTGGTGCTGGAGGAGGACCGGGCGCCGCGCCTGCTCGAACCGTCATTCGAATATATCTGGTGCACCAAACCCGGGATGGTGGAGGATTCCTATGCCGCCGTCCCCGTCACGCTGCCCGACTCGCTCTGGCGGATCCCCGCGGACTATCGGAACATGCAGTCCACCTATCGGAAGATTTATGAAGAAAACCATTACGCTGGAGGCCATCGACCCCATTGAGCTGTACGGGGCCGGCAACAAGATCCTCACCGAATTCTGCTCCTATTTCCCGCACCTGAAAGTGGTGGCGCGGGGGAATGAACTCATCCTGGAAGGCCGGGAGAGCGACATCGCCGAGTTCCAGATCCGCTTCGGGGAACTGGTCGAGCGGCGGCACCGGAAGATGAACCTGACGGTGTACGACGTGGAGGACATCTTCGACGGAACCTCCTCGCCGGACAAGTTCCGCCTCACGGGCGATGCGGTCATCGTCCACGGGACGGACGGCAAGCCCATCCGCGCCCGCAACAAGACGCAGGAGGAGCTGGTCAAGGCCTATTTCGACAACGACCTCGTGTTCGCGGTGGGGCCCGCCGGCACGGGCAAGACCTACATCGCCATCGCCCTGGCCGTCCGGGCGCTGAAGAACCGCGAGATCAAGCGGATCATCCTCACGCGGCCGGCCGTGGAGGCGGGGGAGCGTCTGGGCTTCCTGCCCGGCGACCTCAAGGACAAGCTGGACCCGTATCTCCAGCCTCTGTACGACGCGCTGGAGGATATGATCCCGTCCCGCAAGCTGAACGAGTTCATGGCCGACGGGACCATCCAGATCGCGCCGTTGGCCTATATGCGCGGCCGGACCCTGGACCGCGCCTGCGTCATCCTGGACGAGGCGCAGAACACGAACCTCGGGCAGCTGAAGATGTTCCTCACCCGGATGGGAACGAGCGCGAAGTTCATCGTCACCGGCGACGCCACGCAGATCGACCTGCCCCGCAAGTCGGATTCCGGCCTGCTGACCGGCATCCAGCTGCTGAAGGGGCTCAAGGGCGTCGCGGCCATCACCTTCCGCAACGAGGACATCGTCCGCCACCCGCTCGTCACCAAGATCGTGAAGGCCTTCGACGAGGAAGAAAACCGGGCCCGGAACTTTGAAGACGCGTGAAAAACCATTACCTTTGTGAATTGAGGTAAACTGATAACGTATGAGAAGGTCTGTCATCCTGATCCTCGCGGGCGCGGCCCTCTTCCTGGGCGGCTGCGACTTCGTGCGCACCCTCGCCGGAAGGCCCACGTCGGACGACCTGGAGGTGAAGCGCTCCCACATCGAGCGCGCGGAGAACGTCGCCCGGTACCAGGCCCGCATCGATTCCCTCGAGCAGGTCCGCTCGCGCCTGGCCGATTCCCTCGCCGCGCTGGACGCGCACCTGCTGGATTCCCTGTCGCAGACCAAGGGCACCATCCTGAATCCCACGAAGATGGGCGGCCTGTACACGACCAAGCTGGCCTCCCGCTACTACATCGTCGTCGGCGCCTTCCGGACCCGTTCCTATGCCGAGCGCAAGCTCACCCAGTGCAGCGAAGCGGGGTACCGGGATGCCACCATCATCAGTTTCCGGAACGGCCTCCTGGCCGTTGCCGTGTGCGCTTCCGACAGCCTGAACGAGACGCTGAAGAAACTCCGCGAACTGCGCGGGAACGGAATTTGCCCGCCGGACGGGTGGATTCTAGTAAACGAATGACGAAATGGTGAAGCGTTTCCTGCTCGCAGCGGCCTGCCTGCTGCTCTCGACGGCGCTGCCGGCCCAGTTCAGGACCGGCTCGTCGGCCTATGACGACCTGTATGACTCCGAGACGGTCCACGCCCTCAAGGAGCACGTCTCCTATCTTTCTTCCGCCGCCCTGGAAGGCCGCAAGGCCGGTTCCGAGGGCGAGCGGGACGCGGCCGAATACGTGGGCCGCACGCTGGAGAAATACGGCATCGACCTGATCTCTCCGGTGACGGGACAGGAGTTCGGCATCGCCCGCGAGGGAGCCGACACCCTGACCTCCCGCAATGTCGTCGCCTTCATCCCGGGATGGGACAAGTCCCTGAACGACAGCTACATTGTCATCGGAGCCCGGCTGGACAACCTCGGGATGGACACGTTCACCCGGGACGGAGAGCCCGTCCGCCGCATCTTCTACGGGGCCAACGGAAACGCCTCCGGCCTCGCGATGCTCCTGGAGCTGGCCTCCCGGCTCTCGACGAACCGCGTCCTCCTGCGGCGGAACGTCCTTCTCGTCGCCTTCGGCGCCTCGCAGGAGACCCTCGCCGGCTCGTGGTATTTCCTGAACCGGTCCTTCTCCGACGTGGCGCACATCGACGCGATGGTGAACCTGGACATGCTGGGGACGGGGGAGCGCGGTTTCTTCGCCTACTCCTCCTCCAACGAGGATATGGACCGCATCGTCCGCGCCCTGCAGGGCGAACTCCTGCCAGTCCAGCCGCAGATCACCGTGGACGAGCCCTATTCCTCCGACCACCGGGCCTTCTATGACCGGGAGATTCCTTCCATCCTCTTCACGACGGGCCGCTATCCGGAGCACGATACCGGCCGCGACTCCTACGACATCGTGGATTTCGACGGGATGGAGAAGGAACTGGAATACATCTACAATTATACGATGAACCTGTGCAACGGGCCCCGTCCGCTGTTCAGGCAGGACAGCGGCAAGTCTCCGGTCCCGGTGGCGGACGCCATCTCCTGGAACGACTGCGACGTCAAGCCGGTGTTCCTGACCTCCAGCGAACCGTCCTACTTCCTCGAGAAGTGGGTGTACCAATACCTGAAATATCCCAAATACGCCGTCGAGAACGGCATCCAGGGACGGGTGCTCGTGGACTTCGTCATCGACGAGGACGGCAACGTGAAGGATGTCCGGATCAACCGCAGCATCCACACGTCCCTGGACGAGGAGGCCATCCGCGTCATTTCGGCCTCGCCCAAGTGGCGGCCGGGCCGCCACCGCGGCAAGAAAGTGAAGGTCGCCCTGACCATCCCGGTGGATTTCCGCCTGGAGAAGAACACCAAGGGCGGCTTCGGCATCAACGGAAAGCGAATCAAATAGATACCTATGGAATACAATTTCATCGAAATCGAGAAAAAGTGGCAGGACTGGTGGGCCAAGAACAAGACCTACAAGGCCCAGTCCGACAGCGCCAAACCCAAATACTATGTGCTGGATATGTTCCCGTACCCGTCTGGCGCGGGCCTGCACGTGGGACATCCGCTGGGCTACATCGCCAGCGACATCTTCTCCCGCTACAAGCGCCTGAAGGGCTTCAACGTCCTGCACCCGATGGGCTACGACGCCTTCGGCCTGCCGGCCGAGCAGTACGCCATCCAGACCGGCCAGCACCCGGAGAAGACCACGCACGACAACGTGGCCCGCTACCGCAGCCAACTGGACCGGATCGGTTTCTCCTATGACTGGGACCGCGAATTCCGCACCTCGGACCCGGACTACTACAAGTGGACCCAGTGGGCCTTCCTGAAGATGTTCGGCAGCTGGTATGACAACGCCCTGCAGAAGGCCCGTCCCATCGAGGAACTCGTGGCGGCCTTCGAGGAAGGCGGTTCCGCTGCCGTGGACGCCGCGAACAACGACGCCCCGGTGTTCACCGCCGCCGAGTGGAAGGCGTTCAGCGAGAAGGAGAAGGCCGATGTCCTGATGCACTACCGCATCGCCTACCAGGGCGAATCCACGGTGAACTGGTGCCCGGCCCTCGGCACGGTCCTCGCCAACGACGAGGTCAAGGAAGGCTATTCCGTGCGCGGCGGCCATCCCGTCTACCAGAAGAAGATGACCCAGTGGCAGCTCCGCGTGTCGGCCTATGCGCCGCGCCTGCTGGAGGCCCTGGACCGCCTGGACTGGACGGATTCCCTGAAGGAGATGCAGCGCAACTGGATTGGCAAGTCCCAGGGCGCGGAGATGGTGTTCCGGATGGAATGCGACGGGCAGTCGCACGACGTCACGATCTTCACCACCCGGGCCGACACCCTGTACGGGGTGACCTTCATGGTCCTCGCCCCGGAGAGCGAGTGGGTGCCCAAGCTCACCTCCGCCGCCCAGAAGGAGGCCGTGGAGGCCTACCTGGACCAGGTCAAGAAGAAGACCGAGCGCGAACGCATCGCCGGCAAGGCGGTGACGGGCGTGTTCTCCGGTTCCTACGCCATCCATCCGCTCACGGGAGAGAAAGTCCCCGTGTGGATTGCCGAATACGTCCTCGCCGGCTACGGCACCGGCGCCATCATGGCCGTCCCGGCCCACGACAGCCGCGACTACGCCTTCGCGAAGAAGTTCGGCCTTCCCATCGTCCCGATCATCGAGGGCGCCGATGTCTCCGAGGAAAGCTATGACGCCAAGGACGGCATCATGTGCAACAGCGGCTTCCTGACCGGGATGACCGTGAAGCAGGCCATCCCCGCCGCCATCGACTACATCGAGGCCAACGGCTTCGGCCACCGGAAGGTGAACTACCGCCTGCGCGACGCCATCTTCTCCCGCCAGCGCTACTGGGGCGAGCCGTTCCCGATCTACTTCAAGGACGGCATCGCCACCCCGATCCCGTTCGACAAGCTCCCGCTCACCCTGCCGGAGATCGACGAGTACCGGCCCACCGAGGCCGGCGACCCGCCGCTCGCCCGCGCGAAGGACTGGACCTATGACGGTTATCCGCTGGAGACCTCGACGATGCCGGGCTTCGCGGGCTCCAGCGCCTACTACCTCCGCTATATGGACCCGCACAACAGTGAGGCCCTCGTCTCCCGCGAGGCGGACGAGTACTGGCGGAACGTGGACCTGTACGTGGGCGGCACCGAGCACGCGACGGGTCACCTGATCTACAGCCGTTTCTGGAACAAGTTCCTGTATGACCTCGGCTACGTCTGCGAGGACGAGCCGTTCAAGAAGCTCATCAACCAGGGCATGATCCAGGGCCGCTCGAACTTCGTCTACCGCATCGTGAACACCAATACCTTCGTCTCCCTGGGCCTGAAGGACCAGTACGAGACGACGGAGATCCACGTGGACGTGAACATCGTCCGCAACGACCGCCTGGACCTCGAGGCCTTCAAGGCCTGGCGTCCGGAGTTCGCCACCGCGGAATTCATCCTCGAGAACGGGGAGTACGTCTGCGGCTGGGCGATTGAAAAGATGAGTAAGTCCATGTTTAACGTCGTGAACCCCGACTACGTGTGCGACACCTACGGCGCGGACACCCTGCGCCTGTACGAGATGTTCCTCGGCCCGGTGGAGCAGGCGAAGCCCTGGAGCACCGACGGTATCGACGGCGTGAACCGCTTCCTGAAGAAGGTCTGGCGCCTGTTCTGGGACCGCGACAACTGGCTCGTCACCGACGAGAAGCCCACGGCCGAGGAACTCAAGGCCCTGCACAAGCTCATCGGCAAGGAGCAGGAGGACATCGAGAACTTCTCCTACAATACGACGGTTTCCGCCTTCATGATCGCGCTGAACGACCTGCAGAACTGCCACAAGCGCGCCGTCCTGGAGCCGCTCCTCGTCCTGCTGTCCCCGTTCGCCCCGCACATCGCGGAGGAACTGTGGCACCAGCTCGGCCACGAGGATTCCGTGACGATGGCTTCCTTCCCGGAGTATCACGAGGAGTTCACGGTGGAGAACACCGTCAAGTATCCGGTCTCCTTCAACGGCAAGACCCGCTTCCTCATCGACGTCCCCGCCAACACGGCGCCCGCCGACGTGGAAGCCGCCGTCCGCGCCCACGAGATGACGCCCAAATACGTGGGCGAGATGACCATCGCCAAGGTCATCGTCGTCCCCGGCCGCATCGTGAACGTCGTCCTGAAGAAGTAAGCCATGGCCAGGAGCAAGGTAATCGTAGGCATTTACGACTATGTCGTGATCACGCTGGGGGTCATCCTCTTCGTGATGGCCTGGCAGTGTTTCCTCCTCCCCAACAACATGATCGACGGCGGCCTCACCGGCGCGTCCGCCCTGCTCTCCATGGTCACCGGCATCTCGGTGGATATCTGGTACTTCGGCATCAACGTCCTCCTGCTGGTCCTGGCCTGGATCATCCTGGGCCGGGGATTCGGCCTCAAGACCATCTACGCCATCCTGCTGTCCACGGCCCTTTTCCGCGTCCTCGGCAGCGAGAATATGTCCTGGCTCTGGGCCGTCGAAGGGAATGCGCTGCACGTGAAGGAGGCCATCCTGGTCCCGATCATCGGCGGCCTCCTGGAAGCCGTGGGCCTCGCGATGATCATCATGCGGGGCGGTTCCACGGGCGGCACCGACATCCTCGCGCTCATCGTGAACAAGTTCTGGCCCATCACCGTCGGCCGCTTCTACCTGTACGCGGACTTCATCGTGATCACCCTGCTGATCCTGGTCCCGGGGCACTGCTTCACCGACGTGGTGTACGGTTACATCACGATGGGCGTGTGCTCCTATGTGCTGGACCTGATCATCTTGGGCAAGGATTCCACCGTGCAGGTGATCGTCTTCTCCGACCGGATCGACGAGATCGGGGACTACATCACCAAGCGGATGGAACGCGGGGTCACCGCCCTCAAGGCGATGGGCTGGTACACGCAGAAAGACCGGCTCGTGCTGATGGTGATGCTCCGGCGGACGGAGCTTCCGGAACTCGTGAAATGCGTCAAGGACATCGATTCCAAGGCATTCGTGACGGTCGTCCCCGCCAATAACGTTTTCGGCGAAGGCTTCGACGAGATGAAGGTGGGCCTTCCGCGCAAAAAGAAAAACCAATAACCTATGGCAGTTGTTCAAAAGTCTTTCTGGACCGTCGTCAAGGAGTGGGCGTTGGTCACCCTCGGCATCCTGATCTATGTGACGGGATGGGCCCTGTTCCTGATGCCCAACAACCTGGTGGGCGGCGGCGTCTCCGGTATCTCCTCGATGATCCAGTACGCCACGGGCGGCGCGATCCAGATGGGTTACTCCTATTTCGTGCTGAACGCGATCCTGATCATCCTGGCGATGGTCGTGATCGGGATGGGCTTCGGCGCGAAGACCATCTACGCCATCATCCTGGCATCCGTGGGCCTGCGGTTCCTGCCGGACCTCATCCCCACGGAGATCATCCAGACGCTGGCCCTGCAGAACGGCAAGCTGATGTCCACCCTGTGCGGCGGCGTGATGGCCGGCATCGGCATCGGGATGTCCATCTCCAACGGCGGCAGCACGGGCGGCACGGACATCATCGCGCTGATCTGGACCAAGTACCGCAACGTGTCCCCGGGCAAGGTGATCCTGTACATCGACTTCGTGATCATCCTGTCCTCCCTGCTGATCCCTTCCATCGTTCCGGACCTGGACCCGGCGACGGGAAAGCCGCTCTTCGGCCCGGACGGCGAGCCGCTCACGCACCTGATGCCGTTCTCCGAGAAGGTGACGACCGTCATCTACGGTCTCATCCTGGTGACGGTGAACGGGCGCGTCATCGACAGCTACCTGTCCGGCTCGCAGCAGAGCGTGCAGCTGTTCATCCTGTCCAAGCACTACGCGGAAATCGCCGATTCCATCACCCATGACCTGCACCGGGGCGTCACCGTCCTTGACGGCAAGGGCTGGTACACCAAGGAGCCCGCGGAGGTCCTGATGGTGATCACGCGCAAAACGGATGTCAACCTTTTCCTGAGGCAGATCAAGGCCATCGACCCGAACGCCTTCCTGTCCGTCTCCTCCGTGAACGGGGTGTACGGACGCGGGTTCGAGGCCATCAAAGGAAAATAAAAGTCTTCCCCTGAGGGGCGAAAAACCGTCAGCTTATGCAAATGATCCTGATGCTGTTTTTCGCTCCGGTCCTCCTGACTGGAGTGTACCTCTTGGGCCGCAGCCGGGCTCACCGCGAGACCGCGCAGCGGCAGTCTTCCCTCGCTAAGAAGGGAGGCGACACCGATTCACAGGCAGACGGGCCTGCTGTGGTCGACCAATTTCTGTACGACAGGTGTTGCCGGTATATGGCGGACCGCAAGCCTTTCCTGGTGGAGTCCTTCTCCCTGGGCGACCTTGCGAACGTGCTGTTTACCAACAAGGTGTATCTCTCCAAGACCATCAACTACTACTCCGGAAAGAATTTCCGCAGCTATATCAACCATTATCGGGTGATGTACGCGATGGAACTCTTCCGGAAGAACAAGTCGCTCACGGTGTCGGAACTCGGCGCGCTCGCCGGCTTCCACTCGGGCACCACCTTCAACCAGGCCTTCAAGGCCGTGATGCAGGAGTCTCCGAGTACCTGGTGCGCGAGGTTGCGGAAGAAAAACCGCGAATACCCCAAGTAGAACCCCGTCCGTCAGGGGAAGACTAGAAACTCAGGCTTTTGGCCTGAGTTTCTTTGATTTACTGGGGGCCTAATCCCCCAGACCCCCTGCGTCGCTTCGCTCCGAAGCTTGTCACAAGCTTCTTCAATCTACTGGGGGCCTAATCCCCCAGACCCCCTGCGTCGCTTCGCTCCGAAGCTCTCGATCCGGCCTATACCAGGTCGAGGACCTGGAGGCACATCCGCGTGTTGTGGTAGGGGCATTTCCAGAAGCCGGCCTTGGGGGAGTCCTTGTCGGGGGTTCCGTCCGGGTTGACGGCCCAGAACCATTCGCCGTTGTCGAAGTCCACGAGGTTGTCGCGAATGTAGGCCCAGGTGGAGAGGGCGCGGTCCGGGGCCTCGAGGTCGCCGTGGTACTTCCACAGCCAGAGGTTGCCGACGACGGATTCGGCGAGGACCCACCACTGGCGGGAAAGGTCCAGGGTCCCGTCTTCCAGTTTCTCGTAGATCATCGACCCGTCGCTGCGAAGGCCTTCGTTGCCGGCCTTGCCCATCAGGGCGGCCGCCGGCCGCACGCGGTTCACGGTGTCGATGTCGTGGATGGCCGTCGCGCACTCGAGGGCGAGCCAGGAGGTCTCGATGTCGTGCCCGTAGGAGACGGCGCCGGGGATGACGGTCCAGTCACGGGTGAAATAGAGCTGCAGATGCCCGTCCGGGCCCATCACCTTGTCGCAGACGATGTCGAGGAGGTCCTTGACCGCTTTCCGGAGTTCCTTGTCCGGCCATACCTGGTAGAGGTTCGCATAGGCCTCCAGCAGGTGCAGGTGCGAGTTCATCGTCTTGTCGGCGTTGATGTCGTGGGCGCTGAGGGACATGTCCTCAATCGGGGTGAAGTCGCGCGCGAGGGCTTCGAGGTAACCGCCGTTCTCCGGGTCCTTGAAACGGGATTCCACGATCTGGAACAGGTTGATGGCGTTCTTGAGGACCTCGTCGTCGCGGGTGGCCTTGAACAGTTCGCTGAGCCCGTAGATGGCGAATCCCTGCGCGTACAGCTGCTTCTTGGTCTCCAGGCGCTTGCCGGAGGCGTCCACGCTCCAGTACACGCCGCCGTAGCGGTGGTCGCAGAAATGCTCCAGGAAGTAATCCCGGGCGTGGACGGCCGCCACCAGGTATTCCGTCTTGCGGAGCGCCCGGTACGCCGCGGAGAAGGCCCAGATGATGCGGGCGTTCAGGATGACCCCGCGCGGGGCGTCGTATTGGATTTCCGCGGTGCCGTCGGCCTCCCCGTAGAAGCCGCCGTGCGGATCCTTCAGGGTGAGCCAGTAGTTCAGGATGTTGTTCTCGAGGACCTGGCGGACCTCCTTGCGAAAGGTGTCGGTACGGTTCATGGCGCTATTCTCCAAGGGTGGCGACCATCACGGCCTTGATCGTATGCAAACGGTTTTCAGCTTCGTCGAAGACGATGCTGTTCGGGGATTCGAACACGTCCTCCGTCACCTCGACGCCGTCCAGGCCGAACTGCTCATAGACGTCGCGGCCGGCCTTGGTCTCCAGGTTGTGGTAGGAGGGGAGGCAGTGCATGAACTTGCAGTTCGGATTGCCGGTGCGCTCCATCAGCTTCGCATTGACCTGATAAGGCATCAGGAGGTCGATGCGCTCCTTCCAGACCTCGACGGGCTCGCCCATCGACACCCAGATGTCCGTGTACACGAAGTCGCAGCCCTTCACGCCGGCGTCCACGTCGTCCGTGACGGTGATGCGGGCACCCGTCTCCGCGGCGATGGCCCGGCACTGCGCAACCAGTTCCGGAGCGGGCTGCAGGGCCTTCGGGGCGACGATCCGCACGTCCATCCCCATCTTGGCGCCGCCCACCAGCAGGGAGTTGCCCATATTGAAGCGGGCGTCGCCGAGGTAGGCGTAGGAGATGTCCTTCAGGGGCTTGTCGCTGTGCTCGGTCATCGTGAGGAAGTCGGCGAGGATCTGCGTCGGGTGGAACTCGTTCGTGAGGCCGTTCCACACCGGGACGCCCGAGTACTCCGCGAGCTGCTCCACGGTCGCCTGGGCGAAACCGCGGTACTCGATGCCGTCGAACATCCGGCCCAGCACGCGGGCCGTATCCTTCATCGACTCCTTGATGCCGATCTGGGAGCCGGAGGGACCGAGGTAGGTCACGTGCGCGCCCTGGTCGTGGGCGGCGACCTCGAAGGCGCAGCGGGTGCGCGTGGAGGTCTTCTCGAAGATGAGGGCGATGTTCTTGCCGGTCATCGTGGGACGCTCGGCGCCCTCGCGCTTGGCGCGCTTGAGGTCGCGGGCGAGGTCCAGCAGGTACTGGATTTCCTGGGGAGTGAAGTCGAGCAGCTTGAGGAAGCTGCGTCCGTGAAGCTTGTATGCCATAATTACTTGAGTATGATTCGGGTTCCGCAGGCAGGATTGCCGAGCTGCCCGGCCTCGGTGATGACGCACTGGTCGCCGCCTTTGCGCACAAAATGTATGCCTGCGCGGACCTTCGGCGCCATCGATCCTTCCGCGAACTGGCCTTCGGCCAGATATTTCTCCGCCTGGGCCACCGTGAGCGTATCCAGGGCCTTCTCATCGGGCTTCCGGAAGTTGAGGTAGACCTTCGGGACGTCTGTCAGGATGTACAGGGCGTCCGCGCCGATCTGGCTGGCACACAGGGCCGAGGCCAGGTCCTTGTCGATGACCGCCTCCACGCCCTTGTAGCCGCCGGCCTCCCAGATGACGGGGATGCCGCCGCCCCCGCAGGTGACGACGATCTTCCCCTCGCGGGCGAGCCGGGAGACGATGTCCACGTTGGAGATGTGCATCGGCGTAGGGGAGGGCACGACCTTGCGCCAGCCGCGGCCCTTCGGGTCCTCCTTGTACACGGCACCGGTCTCGGCGGAGAGGCGCTCCGCCTCCGCCGCCGGGTAGAACGGGCCCACGGGCTTGGTCGGGTTCTTGAACATCGGGTCCTTGGGGTCCACTTCCACCCGCGTCACCAGGGAGATGACGCGCCGGGTGGTGATGCCGCCCGCGTACAGGACGCGGTCCATCGCCGTCTCGATCATGTAGGCGATGGCGCCCTGGGTTTCGGCGCCGCATACGTCCATGGGCATCTCCTGGAGTCCGAAGGTGTGGCGGCCGGCCTCCTGCTGTAGCAGGACATTGCCCACCTGGGGACCGTTCCCGTGGCAGATCACGATGTCATAGCCCCACCGGATGAGCGGGAGGATCTGGCGGCAGGTGTTCTCGACGTTCTGGAACTGTTCCTCGTAGGTGCCTTTCTGGTTGCTTCTGAGCAGCGCGTTGCCGCCGAAGGCGAGCACGGCTAAAGGTCTCATAGCGACTCGAAGACGTCCTTGATGATGCCGATCGCTTCCCGCAGCTGCTCCTCAGTGATGACAAGCGGCGGAGCGAAGCGGATGATGTGGCGGTGCGTCGGCTTCGCAAGCAGTCCCTTCTCCGCAAGCTTGAGACAGATGTCCCAGGCCTCAATGCCGTTCTGCGGTTCGGTGACGACGGCGTTCAGTAAACCCTTGCCGCGGACGAACTTGAAGAACGGACTCTTGATCTTTGCGATTTCCTCGCGGAAGATTACGCCCAGGCGTGCGGCGTTCTCGGTCAGGTGCTCGTCGCGGATGACCTCCAGGGCGGCGACGGCGACCTTGGCCGCCAGCGGGAAGCCGCCGAAGGTGGACCCATGCTCGCCGGGGCCGATGGTGAGCATGATCTCGTCGTCGGCGAGGACGGCGGAGACGGGCAGGGCGCCGCCGGAGAGGGCTTTGCCGATGGTGACCATGTCTGGGCGCACACCCTCGTGGTCGCAGGCGAACAGCTTGCCGGTGCGGCCGATGCCGGTCTGGACCTCATCGGCGACGAACAGCACGTTGTGCGCGTGGCACAGGTCGAAGCATTCCTTGAGGTAACCCTCGTGCGGGACATAGACGCCGGCTTCGCCCTGGATAGGTTCCACGATCATGGCACAGACCTTGTCGCCCTTCTCGTCCAGCACTTTCCGCAGCGCCTCGGTATCGTCATAGGGAATGTGGACGAAGCCGGGCGTGAAGGGACCGTACTGGGAATAGCTGTCCGGATCGTTGGACATGGTGACGATGGTGATGGTGCGGCCGTGGAAATTGCCGTCGGCCACGATGATGAGGGCCTCGTTCTCGGGGATGCCCTTCACCTTGTAGCCCCAGCGGCGGGCCAGCTTGAGAGACGTTTCAACGGCCTCGGCACCGGAGTTCATCGGCAGGAGCTTGTCATAGCCGAAGTACTCGGTGGCCATTTTCTCGTAGGGACCCAGGCAATCGTTGTAGAAGGCGCGGGAGGTCAGGCACAGTTTCTGGGCCTGGTCGCAGAGGGCCTTCACGATCTTGGGGTGGCAGTGTCCCTGGTTGAC
This sequence comes from uncultured Bacteroidales bacterium, assembly GCA_946538425.1. GTDB lineage: Bacteria > Bacteroidota > Bacteroidia > Bacteroidales > UBA932 > Cryptobacteroides. Next base: position 14,060 of record CAMNGM010000027.1, read on the forward strand.
GGCGGAATAGGCCGACAGGAAATCATAGTACCGCTTGCCGTCCACGTCCCAGACATAGACGCCCTCGCCCCTTTCCAGGACGACGGGCAGCGGATGATAGTTGTGCGCGCCGTATTTCTGCTCCATTTCGATGAGCTCGGCGGCGGTGTACTTCTTGGTGGTCATATCGTTTTAGTGTAGGTTGTGGTTCCGGTTCAGTCCCGGCGGAGCGGGAGGGTGGAGCAGCGCAGGAGGCCGCCCATCTTGGAGATCTCGCGGTAGGGGACCGTCTCGACGGTCATGCCCCAGGCCTCCCGCAGGTGCGCGTTCAGCCGGGTGAAATGCTCCTCCGTCACGATGACATCCTCGCTGATGGAGAAGACGTTGGAGTTCATCCAGTACATTTCTTCCTTCGTGAGTTCGAAGACGTTCTCCTTGCCGAACAGCTCCACCAGGTGGTCGGCGTCGCGGGGGTTCATGAAGCCGTCCCGGTAGATAATGGCCTTGTCGCGGCCCACCGGCATGAAAGTGCAGTCCAGGTGCAGGATGCCCTCGTAGGGATTGGTGTCGCTCTTGCGGAGGTTCAGCGGGATGATGGTCTTCGACGGGAAGATCATGTTCAGGTAGTCCAGGGCGAGGCGGTTCGTGCGGGCCGTCTTCACGGACGGGTAGTCCAGGAAATCGTACTGGCCCAGGAAGATGTAGTCGTTGTACAGGACGACGTCGCCGCCTTCCACATGGACGGTCTCGGGGAGGTTGTAGATATTCTTGTAGTGGATCTGACGGTAAATGTCCCCGTAGGCGTCGATCTCGTCCTGCCGGTCGGGGATAATGTTCGAGACGATGATCTTGTCGTCGATGACGAAGCCAACGTCGCGGGCGAAGACCTGGTTGCAGTCCGGGACGAGGGCGGGGCGGTATACCTTCACCCCGTATTTCCTGAGCACGGCCTCGAAGGCGCCCATTTCGGCGACGATGTCCTTTTCGGCAGGGTAGGTTCCGTTCTGGACGGACTCGTAGGATTTGCTGTCGAAGGTCTCAGACAGGGATGGGACGGGCCCGTTCGCCCAAGGCAATCCGAGGACGACTTCCCGCAGGCGGGCGGTTTCATTGACGACGTGTAATTCCATAGTACAAAGATAACATTTTCTTTGAATTATATGGATATTCGTGAGAATACTATATAAATTTATGAATATCGCTTGAAATGTGAAATTTACCGCCTGGCCGGCAGAGTTTTCAACAGGCCCCTGTGGATAAATTGATTGGCTATTTCGGGTTGAAAAAGTTATCTTTGTTTACGGTTATTGGACCCCTCGCAAGGACAACCTATAAACCTACCATAATGTCACAGCAGCAGCAAGCCATCTACGACGCCCGGACCCTCGGCACCGGGAAGATGCTTACCCTCGGCCTCCAGCACATGTTCGCCATGTTCGGAGCCACGGTCCTGGTCCCGGTCATCACCGGTCTCTCCATGTCGGCCACCCTGCTTTTCGCAGGCCTTGGCACACTCCTGTTCCACCTCCTGACCAAGATGCGGGTCCCGGCGTTCCTCGGCTCGTCCTTCGCGTTCCTCGGCGGGTATGCCGCCGTCGTCTCGATGGGTGAAGCCCAAGGTCTTTCCACCGCCCAGTCCCTTCCTTACGCCTGCATCGGAGTCTTCTGCGCAGGCCTTTTTTATTTCGTGCTCGCCGGCCTGTTCGCAGCCTTCGGCGCGAAGAAGGTGATGCGGTTCTTCCCGCCCATCGTGACGGGCCCGATCATCATCGCGATCGGTCTGACCCTGTCCGGCTCGGCCATCCAGAACTGCACGCAGAACTGGTGGATCGCCCTGCTCGCGATCGCCATCATCATCGTGTGCAACATCTGGGGCAGGAAGATGATCAAGATCATCCCCATCCTCCTGGGCGTGCTGGGCTCCTACCTGGTGGCCGCCTGCTTCGGCCTCTGTGACTTCACCGCGGTGAAGGAAGCAGCCTGGATCGGTGTCCCTTTCCAGTGGAAGAACACCGCCTTCCACGTGTTCCAGGATCCGAACTGGGGCCTGGTGGTCTCCGCCATCATCGCCATCCTTCCGATCTCGCTGGCGACGATGATCGAGCACATCGGCGATATGTGCGCCATCTCCTCCACCGTGGGCATCAACTACCTGGAGGATCCCGGCCTGCACCGCACCCTGATGGGCGACGGTCTCGCCACCGCCCTGGCTTCCCTGTTCGGCGCCCCGGCGAACACCACCTATGGCGAGAACACCGGCGTGCTGAACCTCACCAAGGTCTATGACCCGCGCGTGATCCGCATCGCCGCCTGCTTCGCCATCCTCCTGTCCTTCTGTCCGAAGTTCTCCGCCCTCATCGCCTCGATGCCGGCGGCCACCATCGGCGGGGTCTCCCTCGTCCTGTACGGCATGATCTCCGCCGTGGGCGTGCGCAACATCGTGGACAACCAGGTCGATTTCACCTCCTCCCGCAACGTCATCATCGCCGCCCTCATCCTGGTGCTCGCCATCGGCATCAAGTACGGCGCGAACGACAGCATCTCCCTGGGCTTCACCTCCCTCTCCGGCCTCGCCGTCGCCGCCCTCGTGGGCATCCTGCTGAACGCCATCCTGCCGGGAAAAGATTATGAGTTCGGGAAGAACCCGAAGGGCGACAAGGCCGTCGACTTCGAGATCAACCCGTCTCTCCGAAAAGACAAAAAATCCGAATAATTCTTCCTAAACCACGTATTATGTCCAAAAAGATCTTCGTCGCTGCCGTCGCAGCCTTGGCGCTGGGTGCCACCGCCTCTGCGCAGACCAATTTCCAGACCTTCTACGACTTCGGTCGGAAGCACTTCACCACCACCCTGGAAGGATTCCATCAGGACAACTGGGGCAACACCTTCTTCTTCATCGACTATGATTACAACAACAAGGTGGACAACACGGTCGTCTCGCCGAGCGGCTCGTATTTCGAGATCGCCCGCTGCCTGAACTTCTGGAATGACACGGCCCTCGCACCGCTGAGCCTCCAGGTGGAATACAACGGCGGCTTGGGTCTGGGCTTCGGGATCAACAGCGCCTTCCTCGTGGGTGTGGACTGGTTCCTGCACAGCGGGGATTTCAAGAACACCTTGAACCTGAAGGTCCTGTACAAGAAGTTCGTCAAGATGTCCTCCAACGTTCCTCTGCAGTTCACGGCGGTCTGGGGATGCCAGGACCTGTTCGGCCTGGAAAAACTCCGCTTCTCCGGCTTCGTGGATTTCTGGTGCGAGTATGACAACCTGGTGGTCCTTTCCGAGCCCCAGCTCTGGTACGGCATCGGCGACCACTTCAACATCGGCGGCGAGGTCGAGCTCAGCTACAACTTCGGCGGCCTGGAGTTCTCCACCGGCAAGAAGTTCAATGTGATGCCTTGCATCGGCACCAAGTGGGTTTTCTAATTCCTGAGAACGATGGCTAACTTCCTGACCAAGGCTTTCGGGTTCGATTCCGCGAAGCACAATGTCCGGACCGAGATTGTCGCGGGCATCACCACGTTCCTGACGATGGCCTACATCCTGGCCGTCAACCCGAGCATCTTCAGCGCGCTGGACATGCCCAAGGGGTCCGTCTTCACCGCCACCGCCCTTGCGGCCCTCGTCGGCACGCTCGTGATGGCGTTCTACGCCAAGAAACCGTTCGCCCTCGCTCCGGGTATGGGCCTCAACGCCTTCTTCGTGTTCACGGTGTGCCTGACGATGGGCCACTCCTGGCAGTTCGCCCTGACGGCCGTGTTCCTGGAGGGTATCCTCTTCATCATCCTCACGCTCACGAAAGTGCGCTCCTGGATCCTGAACGCGATTCCGCTCTCGCTCAAGCACGCCATCGGCGCGGGCATCGGCCTGTTCATCGCCTTCATCGGCCTGCAGAACGCCGGCATCATCGCCAACAACGACTCCACCCTGGTCGCCCTCGGCGACATCACCCACGGCGCCGCCCTGCTCGGGGTCATCGGCATCGTCATCACCGGCGCCCTGGTGATCCTGAAGGTCAAGGGCAGCATCCTGATCGGCATCCTCGTGACCGCGATCATCGGTCTGTTCATCAAGGATCCCGCCTCCGGCGAAGCCCTGACGAAGTTCTCCGGCGTCATTTCCGCCCCGGACAGCGTCGCCCCCATCTTCCTGAAGTTCGAATGGAGCCAGATCCTGAGCTGGGACATGCTGGCCGTCGTCTTCACCTTCCTGTTCATCGATATGTTCGACACGATGGGCACCATCATCGGCGTCTCCCAGAAGGCCGGCATGGTGGATGAGAAGGGCAATGTGGACGGCATCGACAAGATGTTCATGGCCGACTCCATCGCCACCGTGTGCGGCGCCTGCCTCGGCACCTCCACCACCACGACCTATGTCGAGAGCGCTTCCGGCGTGGGCGAGGGCGGCCGTACCGGCCTCACCGCCTTCACGGTCGCGATCCTCTTCGCGCTGGCCCTGCTCTTCTCCCCGATCTTCCTCGCCATCCCCGGCGCCGCCACGGCTCCGGCCCTGGTGATCGTGGGCGTGATGATGATGAGCCCGGTCGCGAAGATCGACTGGGAGAACTACTCCGAGAGCATCCCGGCGTTCATCACCATCCTGATGATGCCCGTCGCCTACTCCATCTCCGACGGCATCCTCCTCGGCGTGATCTCCTACGTGCTCCTGAACGCCTGCGCGGGCAAGTTCAAGAAGATCTCCCCGACGATGTGGGTGCTCGCCGCGCTGTTCATCTGCAAGTACATCTTCATCTAGGATGGGCGTCTACAGAACGCTTGACGAACGGGAATTCCGGGACCTCTCGTCCCGGATTCTCTTTGAGGACAACCACCTGCTCGTGTTTTCGAAACGGGCAGGTGAGATTGTCCAGGGCGACAAGACGGGCGACGAGCCGGTGAGCGAGACGCTCAAGGCCTTCATCGCCCAGCGTGACGGCAAGCCGGGCCAGGTGTTCATGGGCGTGCCGCACCGCCTGGACCGCCCCGTGAGCGGCATCTGCCTCTTTGCGAAGACGTCCAAGGCCCTGGAGCGGCTGAATGCGATGTTCCGGGAAGGCGAGGTCCACAAGACCTACTGGGCCCTGTGCTGCGGGAAGCCTTCGCCGGAATCGGCCCTCTTGACCGACTGGATGACCCGCAACGAGAAACTCAACAAGTCCTTCATCGCGAAGGGCCCCGGGGGAGAGGCCAAGGAAGCGAAGCTCAAGTACACCTATCTGAAGAGCACCGAGCGTTACCACCTGGTGGAAGTGGAACTCCTCACCGGCCGCCACCACCAGATCCGCTGCCAGCTCGCACACATCGGCTGCCCCATCAAGGGCGACCTCAAGTACGGCGCCCCCCGCTCCAACCCCGACGGCGGCATCTCCCTCCATGCCCGCTCCATCCGCTTCATCCACCCCGTGAAGAAGACGGAAGTTTTCCTCGAAGCGCCCGTCCCGGCCTCCTGGAAAGGGGTGTGATCGCTGCTTCCATATGTGCTCCGGGGAGGATGGGAACCTTGCCGATTGCAATACGTTCTGTTTCAGTTGCTTACAAGCCGACGGGTTCCCAACCTCATCGCCAGTTGAAGGGTTTGGCACGGGGCCATTTGTAACTCGCTGAGTATAGCCGCTTTACAAAATCTCCGGTTCCCAACCTCACGTAAACCAATGCTCGTACCGGTCCAATGTCTGGACCGGTACGGGCATTTCGGGGGTGTTTGCCTTTTCCTGATTTCGGTTGACTCGTTTGATAGATTATTACTGGTATAAGTTG
>CAMNGM010000028.1 GCA_946538425.1 uncultured Bacteroidales bacterium
TTCTTACCGAACCATCTCCAGGTTTTTTCCATTGTCAGTCTGCTTTTTAGGGTTTCTTCGCTACACAAAGGTACGGGTTTTCTTTGCTTTCTCAAGGCGGAATGCGTAAATTTGTTACCGCAGGACAAGAAAAAGAAACATTCCTGCAACTACGCGGAAACATTCGGACTACTATGAAGCATATGCGACTTTTGGCCCTGGCGGCGGCGGTGTTCGCCGCGGGCGCGGTCTGCCTGGCGCAGACGAAACAGGAACAGGTGATCGAAGGCGGCGGAACCGGCCCCTGGAAGTCCGTGGCCGTGGAAGACGCCACGCTCCCCACGCACACGATCTACCGCCCGAAGGACCTGCAGAAGTATGTTGACGAGAACGGGAAGATCCCCGTGCTCCTGTATGCCAACGGCGCCTGCGCGAACAACAACCTGGAAATGAGCCGCCTGCTCAGCGAGGTGGCCTCCTGGGGCTATGTCGTCCTCGCCATCGGCCCGTATCAGGATATGCCGGACGAGGCGTTCTACGCGCAGTGGAAGGGTGTCGTGCGGGGCTGGTACCCGGAGACGAAGGAAGTGGCCATCATGGGTAACGGCGAGCGCCTGACTCCTTATACGGAGGCGGAACTCGCGGCCCGGGCGGCGGAGCAGGAGGCGGCGCGGAAGGCCGCGGAGGCCGCCGCGAAGAAGAACCGGGGCAAGAAGGCCGTGGCCGCCCCGGCGCCGTTCCGGACCTATCCGCGCCAGCTGCTGGAGGCCCTGGACTGGCTCACGGACAAGAACATCGATCCGACGAGCGACTACTACCACCGCATCGACCTGGACAAGGTCGCCGCGATGGGTCAGTCCTGCGGCGGCGCCCAGGTGCTCGCCGTGGCCCACGACCCCCGCATCAAGACCTGCCTGATCTTTAACTCCGGCATCGGGGAAATGTCGATGAGCGGCGCCTCGAAGGAGTCCCTCGCGAACCTCCACCAGCCGATGCTCTACCTGAACGGCGGCACGGCGGACGTGGCCTATGAGAACGCCAACGGCGACTGGAAGCGCATCAAGGACCTCCCCGTCGTGAAGATTTCCACCCTGGACGGCCACCACGGCACGTACTACGAGAAGCACGCCGGCGCCTATGCCGTCGCGTGCCGCCTCTGGCTCAATTGGCAGCTCAAGGGCCAGGTGGGCGATTCCGCCCTCTTTATGAACGATGAATACGGCAAGATGGTCCATCCCGACTGGACCTTCGACCGCAAGAACTGGTAAGCCGATGAAACTTTCCAATAGCATTATATCCATCGAGGTCGACCCGCACGGCGCGGAGCTGGTAAGCCTGGTCCGGAAGGGCCGGGAGTATATGTGGTGCGGCGACGCGGCGTTCTGGAACCGCCGCGCCCCGATCCTGTTCCCGGCCGTGGGCAAGCCCTTCAACAATGAGATCCGCATTGACGGTCAGGTGTTTACGATGAAGCAGCACGGCTTCGCCCGTGATTGCGAGTTCGAGGAGGCCGGGGAAGGCATCCTTGTGATGAAGGACATCCAGCCGGAGAACTACCCCTACCGCTTCGCCCTGGAGGCGCAGTATAAGCTGGACGGGAACCGGGTGGACATCATCTGGACGGTCGTGAACCTGGACAAGCGCGACCTGTACGCCCAGATCGGCGCGCACCCCGCTTTCACGCTGCCGGATTACGACCCGGCGGATGCCGTCCACGGCTACGTCCGCTACTACGACGCCTGCAACCGGCCCACCTGCCCCGTCGTCGTCTCCGACTTGGACGACGGCAACCGCGTGCCCCGGACGGAGCCCGTCCATCTGCCGGCGGAAATGCCGATCACAGGGGAGACCTTCGCGCACGACGCCCTCATCATCGAGGAAATGCAGGTGGCGGCCACGGAGCTGTGCGACAAGGAGGGGAATGCCTTCCTGCGCGTGGACAGCCCGCTGGCGGAGGCCTACGGCGTCTGGGCGCCCTACAAGCCGGGCTGCCCCTTCGTGTGCCTGGAGCCCTGGAACGGCCTTTGTGACAGGAAGGGCTTCACCGGCGACATCTCCGACCGCACCTACATCCACCGCGTGGCTCCCGACGACAAGTACAGCTTCCTCTATTCCATCACCGCGCTGTAACGGCCGTGGCTCCGGCTTTTGCAAGAGCCCCGAAAAATCCTTATCTTGCGGTCGTTATGAAATGGGACAAGAACGATCTGAAGCGGACGATTCGCTATTACGCGAACATCTACGACCACATAGACACCGACGATGCGGCGCAGCGCATCAAGAGCGCCATCTGGTTCCGGGGCCCCAACGCCTGGATCCTGGCGTTCTCGATCATCATCGCGTCCGTCGGCCTAAACGTGAACTCGACGGCGGTGATCATCGGCGCGATGCTCATCTCCCCGCTGATGGGGCCGATCATCGGGATGGGCCTGGCCATCGGGACCAACGACCTGGACCTGCTCAAGCAGGCGGTCAAGAACGTGCTGGTGATGGTGCTCATCTCGCTGGGGGCGTCGACCCTGTTCTTCCTCGTGTCCCCGCTGGACCTGATCAATCCCACGGAGCTGGAGGCCCGCACGAGTCCCACCATCTATGACGTCCTGATCGCCCTGTTCGGCGGCCTGGCCGGCATCCTGGAGAACAGCCGCAAGGAGCGCGGGACGGCCATCGCGGGCGTCGCCATCGCGACGGCCCTGATGCCGCCCCTGTGCACCGCGGGCTACGGCCTGTCCTGCCTGAACATGCATTTCTTCCTCGGGGCGATGTACCTGTTCATCATCAATGCCGTCTTCATTACGCTGGCCACCTACGTGATGGTCAAGTACTTGCGCTTCAAGACGGTGACGGGCATCGACCCGGCCCTGGCCACGAAGCGGCGGCATCTGATGAGCACCATCATCGCCATCGTCGTCATCCCGAGCATCATTTCGGCCATCGGGATGGTGAAGGACAACAATTTCCAGCGGAACGTGGAGGCGTTCGTCCGGGAGAACCGCCTGGTCTCCCGCTCCTACATCTACGACTGGCACATCTACAACGACCACGGCAGGAAGGTGGAGATTTCCCTGACCGGCGAGCCCCTTTCCTTCGATGCCCAGACCGCCTTCTACGCATCGGCCCGGGCCCATAAGATCAAGGACAACCAGCTGGTCATCAAGGAACACTCCCTCGGGATGACCGGGGAGGAAATGAACGCGATGATCCGGGAGATCTATGACAAGACGGACCGCGACCTGGCGGAGAAGGAAGCGCAGCTGGACCACATCCAGGCCCGGCTCGACTCCCTGACCCGGCTCGTGGAATCGCTGGTCGTGGACCCGAACGTGCCCATCAATCCGGCGGGCCCGAGGCCGTAGGCCGCCCGGCTATTCCTGGGGCGCCATCGCCGCCTGCAGCTGCCTCAGGGCCTCCTGGGCCCAATCGAAGTCCTGCCCGGCCGGGATGTGGACGATATTCTGGTCGTCCATCGCCAGCAGGATGTGGTACGACACCGGCAGATAGGGATTGTTGTTGCTGTTGGACACGTACCCCTCGACAATCTTGCCGATGGGAATCTGCTTCCCGTCGAACACCAGGACGCCCTCCTTCCGATAGACCAGGATGGCGCCGTCAGGTTCATTGGGCCGGGTGGGGTTGATGACCACCAGGTCGTCAGGCTCCTCGGGGAGGGGCTTGGTATCATACAAGAATTCACGCATAGCCATGACGTTAAGTTTTCCGTTGCAAGATACGCATTTTTCGTGCCATTTCCGCGTTACAGCGGCAGGCCGCAGCTGTTCTTGATTTCGCTCATCACGAAGGAGCTCTGGACGGAGCCGAGGCTGTCGATGGTGCCGAGGGTGTTGATGAGGAAGTCGTTGTAGTACTGCATGTCGGGGGCGTAGATCTTCAGGAGATAGTCGAAGTCGCCGGAGATGTTGTAGCATTCGGCCACTTCGGGGATGTCCTTGACCCGGTTCACGAAGTCGTTGGCGATGTCCTTGCCCATCCGGCGCAGGCGTACGCTGCAGAAGACGAGGAAGCCGCGCCCGAGCTTGGCGGCGTCCAGGACGGCCGTGTATTTGCGGATGTAGCCTTCGTTTTCCAGCCGGTGGAGGCGTTCGAAGACGGGGGTCGGGGAAAGGTGGACCTTGAGGGCGAGGTCCTTGACGGTGATGCGGGCGTTCTCCTGGAGGACGCGAAGGATCTGAATGTCAGTCTTGTCGATGATTTCGGCCATAGTGGATTCTTCTGCCAGGGGGGCTTTATCCACAGTCTATGTGAACGGTTTCCCTGCTGCTGGTGGCAAATTTAGCGGAAAACACCTATTTTTCCAAGTTTCTTGTTTGAAAAATCTCCACACCATAACTTTGCAAGCAGAAAAACACACGAATTATGGCAACGCAGAAACTCCACTTCGAAACCCTCCAGCTCCACGTAGGCCAGGAGCATGCCGACCCCGCATCCGACGCCCGCGCGGTTCCTATTTATCAGACTTCTTCCTACGTCTTCCATAACAGCGCCCACGCGGCCGCCCGCTTCGGCCTGGCGGACCCCGGCAACATCTACAGCCGCCTGACGAACACCACCCAGGACATCCTGGAGCAGCGCATCGCCGCGCTGGAAGGCGGCGTGGGCGCGCTGGCCGTGGCCTCCGGCGCCGCCGCCATCACCTACGCGATCCTGAACATCACCCGCGCGGGCGACCATGTCGTGGCGGCCAAGACCATCTACGGCGGCACCTACGACCTCCTGCAGCACACGCTCGTCCCCTACGGCATCTCGACCACCTTCGTGGACCCGGCCGACCTGGACAACTTCGAGAAGGCCATCCGTCCGGAGACGAAGCTCCTGTTCATCGAGACCTTCGGCAACCCCAACGGCAACGTCATCGACATCGAGAAAGTGGCGGCCATCGCCCACCGGCACCGGATCCCGCTCGTGGTGGACAACACCTTCGCGACCCCGTTCCTGCTCAGGCCCATCGAATTGGGCGCGGACATCGTGGTCCATTCCGCCACCAAGTTCATCGGCGGTCACGGCACCACCATCGGCGGCGTCATCGTGGACTCCGGCAAGTTCGACTGGAAGGCGTCCGGCAAGTTCCCGCAGTTCACGGAGCCCGAGAACAGCTACCACGGGATCGTCTTTGCCGATGCTGTCGGCCCCGCCGCCTACATCACCCGCGCCCGCGCCATCCTGCTCCGGGACACCGGCGCGACGCTCTCCCCGGTGAGCTGCTTCATCTTCCTGCAAGGGCTGGAGACCCTCTCCCTGCGCGTGGAGCGACACGTGGCCAACGCGCTGAAAATCGTGGACTTCCTGTCCAAGCACCCGCAGGTGGCGAAGGTGAACCACCCGTCCCTGCCGGACCATCCCGACCACGCCACCTATCAGAAGTATTTCCCGAACGGCGGCGGCTCCATCTTCACCTTCGAGATCAAGGGCGGCAAGGAAGAAGCCTTCAAGTTCATCGACTCGCTGGAAATCTTCTCCCTCCTCGCCAACGTGGCGGACGTGAAATCGCTCGTCATCCACCCCGCGACCACGACGCATTCGCAGCTCACGGAAGCCGAGCTCACGGACCAGGGCATCTACCAGAGCACGATCCGCCTGTCCATCGGCACGGAGCACGTGGACGACCTCATCGCCGACCTCTCGCAGGCCTTCGAGAAGATCAGATAAAGTGGATTATTCTGTGGCAGTCGCCGCCTCCGTCGGGAACGCCCTTCGGGCGACCATCCAGGCGATGGCGGCGACGGCGATGGCCAGGGCCATCACGATGAGCTCCACCGTGACCATCCCCGCGGACTTGGACAGGATGACGGCCAGGGCGTCCACCAGGGCGTGCAGCAGGGCGGCGGCGGGGAAGAGCCAGAGCCACTTCCCGCCCTTCCGGACGGCCGCCCAGACGAGGATGGACAGGCCCATATGCAGCGTAATGGCGGAGAACCGCTCCCAGAGGCCGAGGAGGTAGGTGCCGGCGCTTGTGGTCTGGAGCTGCTCGAGCGTGGCGGTCAGCTGGTCTTTCGCCTCCGCAGGCGCCGAGGCGAGCAGGGTGTCCGTCTGTCCGAGATTGACCATGATCGCCATCGTGAGGGTGGAAATCATCGAAATGCCGAAGACGATGACCATTTCCACGCCCCCGTGGCCGAGGCCGTAGGAGACGCCCGGCTTGGTCTCAGTGGGTTCCTTCCTGAGGAGGAACTTCATCGACAGGAACCGGCCCGTTTCCTCGAAGAGGCCGGCCATCAGGCCGCCGTAGAGGGCGAGATAGAGGGTGTTCCCCTGGATGGCGGCCCCGCTCGGGCCCTTGAGGACGATTTGGTGGACGATCGACTCCAGCACCAGCGCGAAGACGACGAAGGTGGCGGCGCCGATGAGGATCGTGGACAGCCTGGCCTGGTGCTTTTTCACCGCCCACCAGGCGAGGCAAACGGGGATGGCGAAGCCCAGGAGGGCATTTACCGCCATCATGATGAGATTTGCAGTAGGGACCATGGCTGTTATTGGAGCGCTTCAGGGTCGTTATAGCGGATGTATACGCCGTAATCGTAGAGGTAGCTGTTGAGCCCGTTGGTGGCGGAGGGGTCCTGGGTGCCCTTCCGCTTTCCCTTCAGGACCTCTTCCGACATCTTCTTCTCGTCCAGTACGCGCTGGAGCGTCTCCGGGTTGTCGCCGTGATAATGACCGGGATAGAGCTTCGTGATGCCGTTCTTCTGCATATAGTCCGCCGCGCGGGACGTGGTGTTGATGAGCGTGCTGAAGGGGCCGGAGAAGAGCAGCAGGTTCGTGGAGCCGAAGGCGTCGCCGCTGAAGCCGTAGTGGCGTTCCTTGTCGAAGAAGGTGACGGAACCGGCCGTGTGGCCCGGGGTGTGGAGCACCTCGATCTGCCGGCCGCCGAGGTCGATGACCTCTCCGTCGGACAGGAGATGGATGGTCCCCTGGTAGGCGCGGCGTCCGCCCTTGATCATCCCGGTATCGGCCGGATGGATCCAGATCTCCGGGAAGGAGACCGCCCCGCCCACATGGTCGCCGTGGCCGTGGGTCACCGCCAGCATCACCGGCTTGTCCGTCAGGGTCTTGACGGCCTGGTCCAGGTGCGGCATCGACGTGCCCGCATCGATCACCAGGGCCTTGTCATTCCCTTCGACCACATAGACGGACTCGTTGTACACGAGGTGGCCGTTGCCTTCCCAGGTGTGCTCGTCGATCTGGCGGAAAACGATGTCCGCATCGCGATAGACGAAGGTTTCCGCATAATGGTGGCTGTACTCGCCCGCCTCCTTGGCGTTCCAGGTCACGATGGCCTGGCCGTGGCGGAAATAGGTGTCCAGGTTCGGACGGCCCAGGTTCGACGGCTCCGTGGCGGCCTTGCCGGCCTCGATCTCGTCCAGGACCGCCTTCATATCCCGGATATACCCCATCCCCAGCTCGGTGCCCTTCGGGAGCTTGAGCCAGTCTTTCTGCCAATAGTGACCGCCATAGACCTTGAGTTTGTCCGGATTCACCCCGCGCTCCTCCAGCGCCGCGATCAGGTGCGGCACCGCGGACACATACTGGTTGAAGCCGTTCTCGTTGAAGATCCAGACCCCGTGGCCGGAGCCGATGGCGTCGCCCGTGAAGAGAAGGTCCTGGCCCTGGAGGAGATAGACCGTCGACCCGTCCGTGTGGCCGGGAACGGCGATGGCCTCCACCCGGTATCCGCCCAGGTCGAAGATCTCGCCTTCGTTGATGAAGCGATACTTGTCCGCCGGGAACCGCTCCGCCAGACGCCGGAAGTCGCGCTCCGGCAGGGCGAAGCGCACGTCCTCCTCCAGGAAGGCCGGCAGCATCCCCGTGTGGTCGCCGTGGTTGTGCGTGAAAGTGATCGTGAGCGGCTTGCCCGCTACGCGTTCGGCGACCAGCGCCCGCAGCGATTCCGCGGCGTTGTCGGCCCAGTCGATGGGGTTGGACAGGTCGATCAGGAGCGCTTCTTGCTGGCCTACGATCAGATAGATGTCCGAGCAGTTGTTGAAGTGGGTGAGTTTCCCGTCGGCGTCGAATTCCTCACCAGCCGGATTCTCGTGGTTGTAATCCTGGATGTGGTACACGTTCTTGCCGATGACGGAGACGGTGTAGGGGCCGACTTCGACGTCCTTGGCGGGGCCGCAGGCCACGAGGGCGAGGGCCAGGGAAAGGAGGATGCTGTGCTTTTTCATATGAAAGCCCGTTATTGATTCAGGGTGATCACCCACACGAAGCCGCCCCGGGGCTGGCAGGGGACGGAATCGGGGAGCGAGGAGAAGGTGCGGATGTCCCAGGGGGCGTCCGCACGGCCGCTGTCGGCGAAGGCCGTGGCGGTGTAGGAGCCGCTCAAGAAGGGCAGGGGAACCTGCAGGGTCTGCGGGTCGTCCAGGCCGTTGATGCCGGCGACGTACCAGGTGTCGCCGCTGCGGCGGGCAAGGACCGCGCTCTCCCCCGGGTAGCCGCTCACGTAGCGCGTCTCATCCCAGGCGGCGGGCAGGTGCGAGAGGTAGTCCTGCACTTCCTGCGGTTGCGCGAGGAAGCTTTCGGGACGGTCCGCCAGGTGCTGCAACCCGCTCTCAAAGAGGGCAGTCAGGGCAAGTTCGTGCGCGTGCGTGGTGATGTGCGGATGTTGCGAGTCGCTGAAGGCGCAGGGGGTGTAGTCCATCGGGCCGATGACGTTGCGCGTGAACGGCAACGTGGCATTGTGCCGGGCGGCGCGCTTGGTGAAGGTGGGCACGTTGTTGTACCACTCGGCCCCGTAGACGCCTTCCGTGGACAGCAGGTTGGGGTAGGTGCGCGACCAGCCGCGGGGGACGGTGGCCCCGTGGAAATTGATCAGCAGGTGATGCTTCGCGGCGGCCTCCATCAGGTCGATGCAATAGTCGATGTTCTCCTGCGTGTCGCCCGAGAAGAAATCGACCTTCACGCCCGCGACGCCGATGCGCTCGCACCAGGCGAACTGCGCCTCGCGGTCTTCCGGCTTGTTCAGGAGGTATTTCGGGCCCGGAGCGCCGTCGGTCCATCCGATCGAGGAGCTGTACCAGATCATCGGCCGGACCCCCTGCTCCAGGGCGTAGGCGACGGCGTCCTCGACGGTCTTCCCGTCCTTCATCCCGTCCCAGCCCGCATCGATCAGCACATACGGCAGCTTCAGCGTCGCGGCCAGGTCCACATACCGCTTGATGATGTCATAGTCGCAGGAGCCGTTGTTGTAGGCCCAGTAGACCCACGACACCACGCCCGGATGGATCCAGTCGGTTTCTTCCAGCCGGCAGGGTTCGCTGAGGTCGGTGACCAGGGTCGATTCCACCACTTCGGCCAGCGTCCCGATGATGACCACGCGCCAGGGCGAGTGGTCGGGAACCTGGCCCTCGTTGGTCTTGTCCGGCACCACGCGGAACACCTCGCCGTCGTTGTACAGGCTGGACGCGCTCTGTCCCCTTTCCATATCGGCCTCGGTGATCAGCGCGAAGACGCCGTCGACAGGCTCCACCAGCAGCGGATAGCCCCAGTGGTTGCTGAAGCCTTCGGGCGAGCGCGAAACGGGGCTGAACGAGTGAACGGGCTGGACTTTTGCGGTCGTGGACAGCGGGAAGAACCCTTCATAGGAGTCCGACCATTGCTGCATCCAGCGCTTCGTCCCCTCCGGGATGACATAGGCCGACGGCTCCGCGCCCGCCAGCGGTTCCACGTAACGGAAAGCGACGCCGTCGTTGTGGAGCCGCAGTTCGAGGGGTCCGAACTTGTATTCATAGGCCTCATACCGGCACTCCTTCCGCTTGCCGGAAAGCATCCGGTAGCTGTCCTTCACAAGCGTTTTATGGGTCCGGGCCCGCTTCAGGTCGTCCGCCGTCACGGGAATCTGCAGTTCCAGGACCTTCTGTCCCTGGTAATGGACGATGCAGCTCCCCTCTCCCGGGGTCATCGTGATACGGCCGTCGGGCGAAGAGACCTCGTGCGAGCATGCCGCCAGGGTCAAAAGAAGGAGAAATACGAGTCGTTTCATAGGGGCTTGTATTCAAATTCCACCAGCTTCGCGCCGCCGCACAGCAGGTAGGCGGGACGGAGGGCGAAGAAGCCCTGGAAGTTGTTGTGGTGGTAGCCGGAGACGTCCACGCCTTCCTGCGCGGGGACCCATTCGCCGGCATCGGCCTGGACCCAGACACTGGCCGTGTTGCGTTCGTTCCGGATGCGCACGGCCAGGTCCTTTGCGTCACCGGCCTGTCCAAAATACGCTTCCTCGTTGTAGAACAGGTACAGCCCCGCCTTGCCGCCTTCGGGGACGGAGAACCGGGCCGTGATCTCGTAGGACTCGTCTACGGCCGTCGTCGTCATCAGCGTCCCGCCGTCGAAACCGGCGTGCCATTTCGCCCACAGGAGCGGATTGTCATAGTCGCGCAGATAGGAATAATCGCCCTGCAAGCCGTTCTGCTCCCATTTCGCGCCGTCCTTTTCCACGAGGACAGGCCAGTCGTCGGCCGTCCATTCTACGCTTTCGATGATCGTGCTGCGGCCCAGCGTATGGTAGCTGTTGCGGTAGGCGTGATAGACCACATACCAGTTGCCGGCGGCATCGTCGATGAGGGTGCCGTGGCCCTTGGACCACCAGACCTCATCGGCGGAATACGTGTGCACCAGCGGGTTGTGCGGGCTGTTCTCCCAGGGGCCGAGGGCCGATTTGCTCCGGGCGACGACGACCATATGGCTCGTGGGCGGGCCGGCGGTGCCGCCTTCCGCGGTCACGAGGTAGAACCAGTCTCCGCGCTTGAAGAGCTTGGGGGATTCCAGCCAGAAACCTTCCGTCTCCCACTCCTCGGGGAATTTCCATCCGTCATACACCTTCTTCGGGCGACCCGCCGCGGCCAGGCCGTCGGGCGTCAGGGGCGTCACGAAGCCGTTGTTCGTGTACAGGTAGCGGTTGCCGTCCTCCGCCACGACGTGGCCCGGGTCGATGCCGCCCACGTCCAGCTTCACCGGCGCAGACCAGGGGCCCTCGGGCCGGTCGGCCGTGACGACGTAGTTCTCCCCGGAGCTCGTCGGGTAATAGATGTAGAACTTCCCGTCCACCTGGCAGATGTCCGGGGCGAAGATGGAATAGTCGCCGTCCTCCACGGCCCGGGCAATGGGCTCCCAGTGGACGAGGTCCGTGGAATGCCAGACGAGCAGGGCCGGGAAATAGGTGAACGACGAATGCGTCATGTAGAAGTCATTCCCATCCCGCAGGATGGTCGGATCGGGGTAGTCGCCCGGGAAGATGCAAGTCTTCAGGGGCGCCGCCTGGGGCGCGCACCCGACCGCCGCCGCCGCGACGGCCAGGGAAAGGAAAAACGTGTGCAGTCTCATAACAGTCAATGCTCAGACAAATATAGCAATTATTGTATTCATTCCTGGAAATCATTACATTTGTCTTCGGAGAAATAACATCGGACCCGATATGAAAAAACTCTTTTCCCTTTTTGCCATCGCCATTGCGATGATGGCCTGCGCGCAGCCGGCGAAGGTCGCCGGAGACCAGGAACGCCTGTGGTATGACGCCCCGGCCGGCCGGTGGCTCGAAGCCCTGCCCCTGGGCAATGGCCAGATGGCCGCGATGGTGTTCGGCGGCATCGCCGACGAGACCATCCAGCTGAACGAATCCACTTTCTGGAGCGGTTCCCCGCACGACAACAACAGCAAGACCTCGCTCGAGCACCTGGACGAGGTGCGCCAGCTCATCTATGCGGGCCGCGAAGAGGAAGCGGAAGCGCTGATCAACAAGGAGTTCATTCCCGGCCCGCACGGCCAGCGTTTCCTCACGCTGGGCAGCCTTCGGATGCATTTCGAGAATATGCCGGAAGAGGTCGAAGACTACTGCCGCGACCTGGACCTGACCCGCGCCGTCGCGGGGGTCGGCTTCACGGCGAATGGCGTCCGCTACACGCGGAGCGCGTTCGCCTCGCTGCGCGACCGCGCTCTCGTCATCCGGCTGGACGCCAGCAAGAAGGGCGCGCTCTCGTTCTCCCTCACGCAGGACTGCAAGTTCCCCTATGAAGTTACCACAGAGGGAAATACGCTCGTGACGCGAATCAAGGGCGTAGAGCACGAAGGCATCCCGGGAGGCCTGACGGCCGAGTGCCGCACGCAGGTCATCAGCGACGGCAAAGTGGCCGCATCGGAGAAGGAGCTCACCATCTCCGGCGCGACGCACGTGACCCTGCTCACGAACGCTGCGACGAATTACGTCAACTATCACGACATCTCCGGCGACGAGTCCGCCGCCGCGAAGGCGGGCCTGGAGGCCGCCGCGAAGCTCTCCTACAAGAAACTCCTCGCGCGGCACGAGGCCGCCTACGGCGAGCAGTACGGCCGCTGCTCCCTCAAGCTGCACTCCGGCGCGAACGCGGCCCTGCCCACGGACCAGCGCAAGACCGCCTTCCAGGACAGCGACGACATGGGGATGGTGGCCCTGATCTTCAATTACGGCCGCTACCTGCTGATCAGCTCCTCCCAGCCCGGCGGCCAGCCGGCGAACCTCCAGGGCATCTGGAACGACGAGGTGATGGCCCCGTGGGATAGCAAATACACGATCAACATCAACGCCCAGATGAACTACTGGCCCGCCGACGTGTGCGGCCTCGACGAGACTCTCGTTCCCTTCTTCGGGATGATCAAGGATCTCTCGGAAACGGGTGCGGTTACCGCGCGGCAGATGTATGACTGCGGCGGCTGGATGGCGCACCACAACACGGACCTCTGGCGCATCGCGGGTCCCGTGGACGGCGCCTTCTGGGGGATGTACCCCAACGGCGGCGCCTGGCTTGCCACGCACCTGTGGACCCATTACCTCTTCTCCAAGGACGAGGCTTTCCTGCGGGAATGGTACCCGGTCATCAAGGGAACGGCGGACTTCTACCTGGATTACCTGCAGACGGACCCGCGCAACGGCTACCTGGTGGTCGTCCCTTCCGTGAGCCCGGAGCACGGGCCGATGGGCAAGAAATCCCCGATCACGGCCGGCTGCACGATGGACACACAGATTGTCCGCGACGCCCTCTCGAGCACCCTTCAGGCGTCTGAGATCTTAGGTTTGGATGAGGCCGATTACCGCGCGAAGCTGCAGGAGACGCTGGCGAAGCTGCCGCCGATGAAGGTGGGCCAGTACGGCCAGCTACAGGAATGGATCGAGGACGGCGACGACCCGAACGACCAGCACCGGCACATCTCGCACCTCTATGGCCTGTATCCTTCCGACCAGATCACCCCGACGCGCACGCCCGAGCTGTTCGAGGCCGCGCGCAACACGCTGATCCAGCGCGGCGACCGGGCCACGGGCTGGAGCCTCGGCTGGAAAACGAACTTCTGGGCGCGGATGCAGGACGGCGACCACGCCTTCCTCATCATCAAGAACC
Organism: uncultured Bacteroidales bacterium; assembly: GCA_946538425.1. Taxonomy (GTDB): domain Bacteria; phylum Bacteroidota; class Bacteroidia; order Bacteroidales; family UBA932; genus Cryptobacteroides. The sequence continues at coordinate 13,356 of CAMNGM010000028.1, forward strand.
TGTTCCAGCGGAATACCTATCCGAACCTCTTCGACGCGCACCCGCCGTTCCAGATCGACGGCAACTTCGGCGTGACGGCCGGCATCGCGGAAATGCTGCTGCAGAGCCACGAGGACGCCATCGTGCTCCTCCCGGCGCTGCCTGCCGCGTGGACGGAAGGCTCCGTCCGCGGCCTGCGCGCCCGCGGCGGCTACGTCGTGGACTTCGACTGGGCCGACGGCAAAATCACTTCCTACGAGGTTCGCACCCTGTCCGGCGCCAAGGCCGACGTGCCGGTGCGCTCCCCTCACTTCTGAGGCGCGACCAGCCGGACGCCGTAGATCTCGCCGACCTGCTTGCCCGGCTTGGCCACGAACTTCACCCGGACCTGGTCCTTGCCTTCCAGCAGGGACGCGGGGATGGGGAACGTCTCGTATTTGAACGCTGAGATGCGGTACTTGCCGGTGTTGTTCACGCTGGTAAGCAGCGCATCGTCCACAAAGATGTCGAACTCGTGGGTCTTCCACTCGCCCACGCCCCAGAATTGCAGGCGGAGGGAAAGGTCCGTGCGTCCGTCCGTCTTCATCAGGTAGCTGAAGAAGCGGCCGTTGCGGGCGTCGCGGAAGAAGACGTCGTTGGTGTTGCCCGTGAAGGAGCCGTCGGTTTCCATCCGGTGGTCGGTCTCGGGCTGCTGCTCGCCGGGCTGGACCTTGTCCACGGTGCGGGCTTCCAGCTCCTGGCGCTCCCGCTCGGCGCGGGCCAGGCCTTCCAGATAGTCCTTGTACCCCTGCTCCGACAGCGTGAGCCAGTACATCATATAGCGGGCGTCGTGGATCTCGAAGAAGGGCTGGATCTCGTTCCGGATGGGATTCTCCATCTTCACGTCCAGGGTGTAGTGCAGGGGTTTGCCGGCGATCGGTTTCAGGTGGTCGGCCAGGCGGTCGATGTGGTCGTCGATGAGGATGGGGGCGCCGTCCAGCGGGAGCTTCGCGCCGCTGGCGTACTGGCCGAAGCGGCTGTCGTCGGCCAGGAGGTGTGCGAGGTCCTCCGTGCCGGTCTTCATCCCCAGCAGGATGGGGCCGTGCATCAGGGCCACGTACTGCGGCACGTTCGGGAGGTATTTCACGCTGTTGTGCATCGGGAAGTCGATGTCGATGACATCGCCCTTCTTCCATTTGCGGTCGATGGTGACGTAGCTGCCGGGGCCGGTGATGACCTCGACCGGCTTGCCGTTGACCTTGACCGCGAATTCGCCGGGTTTCACCCAGCCCGGATAGCGGACAAGCACCGGGAACGTTCCCTTGCCGGCCGTCACCGTGATCCGGCTTGTCTCGCCGTACGGGAAACCGGTCTCCTGGTGCAGCGTGACGCCTTTATCACGCCAGTTCAGTTCCGAAGAAACGAAGAGGTTCACGAACAGGGCGCCGCCCTTGTGGGTATAGATGAACTGGCCGTACTTGCCGTGGTTCTCCATCCCGGTTCCCACGCAGCACCACATCGCCTCGTTCGGGGCGGAATAGTTGCGGTAGTGGCGCGGGCGGGCCGGGGTGAAGTACACGTACCCGCCATGTTCGGGATGCTGGGTGGAGAGGATGTGGTTGAAGAGCGCCAGCTCGTAGAAATCGGCGTAGCGGGCGTCCGGGTTGCGGCGGTGGAGCGCTTCCGTGAGCCGCAGCATGTTGAAGGTGTTGCAGGACTCGGGGCCGTCGATGTCATTGATGAAGTCCGTGCAGGCCTCCTTGCTGGGGAAGTGCTCGCGCCGGCTGTTGCCGCCGAAGGCCAGCGAGCGCTCGCCCGTGACGACGTCCCAGAAGAACTCCGCGGCGTCGTTGTAGGTCTCGTCCCCGCCGAGTTCCGCGATCCGCGCGAAGCCGACGGCCTTCGGGACCTGTGTGTTGGCGTGCAGGTTGTCCAGGTTGTCCACCCGCTGCGACATCGGGTTCAGCAGCATCCGGTGGGAGAACCGGCGGGCGACGGCGAGGTACTTGGGATCGCCGGAGATCGCGTAGCCGTCGGCCAGGACCTCGTTCATGCCGCCGTGCTCGTTGCCCATCATCTGCTCCATCTGGGCGTCGCTGAGGCCGGCCGTCAGGTCGATGGCCCAGTCGCAGAAGCCCAGGAACAGGTTTTTCGCCTGCTCGTTGCCGCAGTACAGCCACGCGTCGCGCAGGCCCGCGTACATCTTGTGCAGGTTGTAGAACGGGGCCCAGGCGCGGGAGTACACGCTGAAATCTCCCTTCTTGAACTTGCTCCAGATGTTCTCGCTGTCCGGCATACCGCCCACGTAGCCCTTGCCCCAGTCGGGGTGGTTCTTGACGTTGGCATCGGCACATTCCTGCAGTTCGGCGAGCATATACTCCATCCGGCGGCGGCACTCTTCATTGCCCGTCGCGGCGTTCATCGCCATCGCGGCCAGGTAGTGACCGCCCACGTGGCCGTCCAGGCCGTCCCAGTTGGGATAGGCCTTCTTCCGGGGCTCCAGTCCGGCCTGGATCCGGTAGGGGGCCAGGAGCCGGTCGCAGTCGTACTGCAGCAGGGTCCGGATGTTGAGGTCCCGGGCCTTCTGCAGGGGGCCGTCGAGGAGTTTCACATCGCCCAGGGGGAACTCGTCGGAATACAGCCGGTCCTGGGCCTGGCCGGCCACGGCCCACGCCGCCGCCAGCAGAAAGAGCGCTAATTTCTTCATCATACGGCGAATATACGAATTTTATCCGTTGTACGCAGGATCCGGGGCCGAAAAAAATCCCCAAAAATAGGGATTGTGCCGTTTTTGGCGGGGGTGTAACTTTGCCTCCCGAAAACAGAGATGCCATGAAAAGATTCTTCATCATCCTTTTCGCCAGCCTCGCGGCCCTTCTTCCTGCCGCGGCGCAGCGCCTGACCGTGGGCGGTTATGGAGAAGTCGCCTTGAGCCGCAACTTCTACAGCGACAACGTGTACCGCTATTCTTCCGCTGCTTCGCACCAGGGCGAGCAGCACGGCCGTTTCGACATCCCCCACGCCGTCATCTATCTGGGATACGACTTCGGGAAGGGATGGTCCATGCAGACGGAAATCGAGTTCGAGCACACCGGGACCGGCGCCGCTGCCGAGAAGGAATTCGAGGAAGCCGGCGAGTGGGAGACCGAAGTGGAGAAAGGCGGAGAAGTGGAACTGGAGCAGCTCTGGATCCAGAAAAGCTTCCGGCCGGAGTTCAACGTGCGCGTCGGCCATATGGTCGTTCCCGTGGGCGGCTTGAACAATGCCCATGAGCCCCTGAACTTCTTTACGGTCTATCGTCCGGAAGGCGAGAGTACGATCCTTCCGTCCACCTGGCACGATACCGGAATCAGCCTGTGGGGCAGGACAGCCCACTGGCGGTACGAGGCCCAGGTCATCGCCGGCCTGGATGCCTACCTGTTCAACACGGAGAACTTCATCAAGAATGGCGCCGGCTCACCCTTCGAGTTCAAGGCGGCCAACCAGCTGGGCTTTGTCGCCCGCGTCGACAACTATTCCGTGGAGAACCTGCGCCTTTCCCTGAGCAGTTTCTATGGGCGCGCGTTCAACAATACCTATCCCTACGAGGTGATTGCCGAGACGTCCCGCTATGCGGGCGTCGTGGGCCGGACGGCCGTAGGCGCTTTCGATTTCGAGTACAAAGGCCGCCGCTTCATCGCCCGCGGCAATGCCGATTACGGCTATGTGGGGGATGCGGCGATGATCAGCTATATGAAGCGCAACCGGTCCGCCAACAACGCCCCGTACAAGAAATCCGCCGTGGGCAAGGGCGCGATGGCCTTCGGCTGCGAGGCCGGTTACGACATCCTGCCCTGGTTCCGCCAGGGGGAGGAGCGGCAGCTCTTCGTCTTCGGCAGGTACGAGTATTACAATCCCTTCATCCCCGATGCGGGCGAGGAGCCGGCCGAATGGACGGTGAAGAACCGCATCGCCGTGGGCCTCAATTATTTCCCGATTCCGCAGATTGCCGTGAAAGCGGAGTATTCGCACCGCTTCCTGAAGGCGGGGTACAATCCCGAACCGTCGGTCAGCCTGGGCATCTGCTATATGGCATTCTTCAAGCGTTAACAACTTAAACAATGAGCGATATGAAAACATTCAAACTGATCGGCGTCCTGGCCGTTGCGGCCGCGACGCTCCTCTCCTGCAACAAGGACCCGAAGGCGGAGGCCGGCCTGACGGCGCAGGAGAAGGCCCTCAAGGCGGCCGTCGAGGGCTATGTCCCCGGCGTCATCTACAAGATCTATGACAACCTGGCCGACGAGACGGAAACCCTCTACAACCAGCTTGCCGACCTGAAGAAGAAAGACACGTACACCCAGGCCGACATCGACCGGATCTGCGCGACCTTCCTCTCCGCCCGCAAGTGGTGGGAGCAGAGCGAAGCCTTCCTGTACGGTGCGGCGACGGCCTATGGCATCGACCCGCACATCGACTCCTGGCCGCTGGACAAGGACAAGCTTGCCAAGAGTCTTTCCAATGCGGAAACGATTGCCGACCTGGACGAGGATGGCGCCGGTGCCGTGGACGAAGTGGGCGCCGCGTCCCTGGGTTTCCACGGGATCGAGTTCATTATCTTCCGGGACGGCAAGAATCGGACGGCCGCTGCGCTCAGCGGAGTGGAAGATGACGAGGCTTTCGCCGGCCGCAGCGTCACCGGCAAAAGTGAAGTGATTTTCGCCACTGCCGTGGCCGAGGACCTTCGGAACTACTGCTTCGAGCTCCAGGCCGCGTGGGATCCGGACTGCCCGGCTGACCGCATCGCGCTGGTGGAGGATGAACTGGAACTGAACACCGTGATGGACAGCGGCTTGACCTATGGCGAGAACCTGCTCCGGACCGGTAACGCCGGCAGCACCTACCGGAGCTGGCCCGAGGCCGTTTCCAGCATCCTGGTCGCCGGCTGTTCCAACATCTGCAACGAAGTGGCCAACACCAAGATCGGCACGGCGCACTATGTGAACAGCAAGGATTACGATCCGGACTATATCGAGTCGCCGTACTCCAAGAAGTCCTATCAGGATTTCAAGGACAACATCCTGTCCATCCAGTACAGCCTGTACGGCGGGCAGGGGCTGGACAAGGCCGCGAGCGCGTCCATCATGCAGTTCGTGAAGGACAACGGCTGGGCGAAGGCTTCTTCCCTGGAGTCGGCCCTGAAGGATGCCGTGGCCTCCCTGGACGCCTGTCTGGCCAGCGGCAAGGCTTTCGTGGACGATCCGACGGCCGCTGTCGCCGAGACCGCCATCGTGAAGATCAATGCCCTGGACGCCCTCCTGAACGAAGCGGCGGACTGGATTGCCAAACTGTAGGCCTATGCGTACCTCTTCGAAACTTCTTCTGACGCTGGCCGCCACGGTTTTTTCCGTGACGGCTTGCGTGCACGGAAACGACGTGCCCGTCTATGAGTCCGACGCGAAATACGTGGGCCAGGCCGTCGGGAATTTCACGGCGGACGAATGGTATCCCGGCGGACGGTTGGGAACGACTGAAAATGTGTCCGAGGGCTGCTATGAAGACGAGGCGCCCGCCGTCGTCCAGCAGGGCCTCGAGAACGCCTTCAACCACGGCGAGATGTTCTTCGAACGCAATGTGACGCTGAACACCGCTCCGTTCCGGGGCCTGGGACCGGCTTCCGTGCGGAAGTCCTGCCTGGACTGCCACCCCGCCTATGGACACGGAAAATGGCAGGGCGTGTATGAGGCAAATACCTCCCGCGCCTTTGGCAACGGTTATCTGCTGGTGGTCTACTATGCCAACGAGCCCGGCAGCAACGACGGCGCCTATGTATCCGAAGTGACCGGCATGCCCCAGACGATGGCGGCCGAACCGTTCCTCCCGCCCATCGACGAAAAAGGCATCCACCTGAGCTGGATTCCGGTTTCCGCGATGGAAAGCGGCCTGCCGATGACGTTCCCGGACGGGGAGACTTATTCGCTCCAGTATCCCGAGCTGACCATCGACAAGTCGGCTTTCAACACCAACCCGAACCCGTATGACACGGCGGCCGAAAAAGGCCTGACGATGGGCTTCCGCCTGGAATCCACCATCGGTGTCATCGGCGTCGGCCTCATTGACGCGATTCCGGAAGACGCCATCCGGGAGCAGTACCGCGCCGAGGCGCCGTATGTGGAGCTGAATCCGGCGTTCTGGGACAAGGGTGCCAACGACTTTGCGGCATCGGCCTTCTACGGCAACTGGCAGAAGGGCTCCCTGGGCGACGGTTATCTCGCCGACGGGACCTTTGTCGCCCGGGGTGATTACAAGCCCGTCAAGCGCTTTACCTATGCGATGACGCGCGGCACGCTGCAGGATGGTGCCGGCGCCAACGCCATCTGGAACATCACCAACGTGTCCCGCCCGGACCGTCCGTACCTGTATACCACCGTCGCGTGGGCCCGGAAGATGTCGGAAACCCCGTCCGTCATCCAGGCCATCCGGAAAGAAG
>CAMNGM010000029.1 GCA_946538425.1 uncultured Bacteroidales bacterium
CCTTGACATCCGCCCATCTTCCCTGGACGACAAAATGAAGATGATTGGACATCAGAATGAATGCAAGAACCGTCACTTTGGATTGATACGCCTGGATGGCTACGAAATTCATCCCGGCCCGGAAATCGTTCTCGTCCCGAAACCAAAGCCCCTCTTTCAGATGTTCCGTCGTGACCAGATAATATTTTCTCATACGCCTCAAAATCTATCTTCACAAAAGTAAGGAATTGCCTGTAATCCTGCAAGCCCTTATCTGCAGTTTGGTAGAGAAAGTGCAATAGCCCCCCCAGGTGCTCGTACAGGTCCATTGACGGGACCGGCACAAGCGAAAACACCCCTTAAACGCCCGTACAGGTCCAGCAGCGGGACCTGTACGAGCACTGAGCGGCAGCGGGAAGGCCCGAAGGCCGGCGAGATTAGAGCACCAGCGTATTGATCGACCCCGCCGGGAGGGTGAACACCCGGGGGTGGCCCGGGAGGCCTTCCAGGGAAACGGTTTTCGGGGCGTCACTCTGATTCGCCAATAGCAAAACCGTGCGGCCGTCGGGGTTCAAGAAGCCCAGGGCGTCGGAGTGGGTGCCGCCCAGGGTGAGGACGCGGGCGCCGGGCTGGACGTAGTGCGTGAGGTGCTTGAAGACGTAGAATTCCGGGGAATAGCGGAAGGTCTTGCTTTCCTTGTCCACGACCACGAGGGAGTTCTGGGTCCATCCCCACGTGCTCACGCCGCCTTCCAGCAGGGAGGTGTTCCAATAGAAATAGCTCTGGACACCGTTGCCGATGTAGTGCTTCATCAGGTCCCAGCTGTGCATGGCGCCGGCCCAGTCGTTGCGGCCGTCGCCGCACTCCTGTTCGGTCTGATAGCACGGCAGCGAAGGATGCCGCCGATGCAGTTCCGGCAGCGCATCCTTTCCGGCCCACTGGAAGCCCATGCCCTTGATGCAGGGGCCGGCCTCCGGATCGGTGAGGATGCGGTCCCACAGGTCAGGATTGGCCCGCTCCATGGTGCCGAGGTACACATCGACCCCCCGGGAAGCCATCTCGGGACCGAGATACTTGATGAAGGCGGCGAGACCTTCCGGGGTCCAGGTGCAGGCGGGATACCACTGCGCCGAGTTCGGCTCGTTCTGCGGCATCACCATGAAGACATCGACCCCTTCCGCCTTGTAGGCATCGATGAACTTCCCGAAATAGCGGGCATACGCCTCCAGGTAGGCGGGATCCTGGTTGAAAGCGTCCACGCCTTCCGGAATCTGCCTGTCTTCCGGCAGAAGGTTATCCTCCATCCGGTCCTGCATGCCGGCCCAGCTGCGGAAGATGACACTGGCCGAGGTGTTCGCATAGTGCTTGTTCACCTTCATCCACGACGGCGGGCACCAGGGCGAGGCCCAGATGCGCAGGGAAGGGTTCACGGCCTTCGCCGCCCGGATGAACGGAAGCAGCGTCGCCCGATCATGGTCGATGGAGAAATGCTCCAGCGCCAGGTCGCCATCCACATCGTCATAGGAATAATAGTCGATGCTGAAGTCATTGGAACCCAGCGGCATGCGGGCCATCGTGAAGTTTGCGCCCGCGGGGGTGTACAACTCCTGGAAGATGGACGCGCGGTCCGCTTCGGAGAGCTCCGACAGCGAGGTCCATCCCAGTTCGTTGAAGCAGGAACCGAACCCTTCGACCGCCTGATTCACGGCCTGCAGGTCTACGACGACGGACGCCTCCGCCGGCGCATCGGCCTCGACCGCCTCCATCACCTGCCAAGGATTCTCAAACGTGGTCGATACCCACTCGACCTTCGCGGCGCGCTGGCAGGAAACCATCGCGAGCAGCGCGAGAAATAAAACCCAATTTCTCATATCAGTGCTTGTATAGGTCCATTCAAAATGGGTTGACTCGAAAGATTCCTTCGTCGGCCTTCGACCTCCTCGGAATGACAGCGACATATCATTCCGAGCGAAGCGAAGGAATCTCTATTTCAGCGCAAACGTCTTCGTCTTCCCGCGATACGTGCACCGGACAACCCGGGCGTCCTGATCGATGGCGACCGTCACGCTCCTGGGCGCCTTGACGGCGATCTGGCCGGTCACACCCGAGGGCACCGGCACCTCATAGAACGTATTGTCCGTCAACCCGTTCTGCTCGGTCGTCCAAACCGGGTGCGTAGGCATTTCCAGCGCCTGGCCGCCGACGGAAATCTTCACGGCCGGCGGGACGGGGAATTCCATCTTCTGACCCTTCTTGGTGAAACCGAAGCCCATGATGTCACAAAGGGGTTCCCCGGAAGGGCCCTCGGCCACCAGGAACAGGGCGTGCTTTCCGGATAACCCGTCGACGGCATCACCCAAGGAAACCATATACTTCGTAACATCGGCCGATGCGCCGGCGGGAATGTCCACCACGCCGACCTTCTTGCCGTTCCAAGCGCCGCCTTCCCAAGGGCCGTCGATCCAGACCCCCACCTTGAAGGCCTCGTCAGAACGCGCAGCCAGGAAGAGATTGAACACCGTCCCGTTGCCCGGACGCACACCCTCGAACGCCGGCAGGCCGGGCGCGCCCTCGGGCAGGCCGCCGAAGCCGATGTACTTGTACCCCAGGATGTCTCCGGCCCGGACCTCAGTGATGTCCATCCGGTTGTCCCAGACATCATAGTTGTCCTGGATCGAATTCGGGTTGGAGAGATAGCAGGCATACCCCGCGGAATAGTAGCGGTACGGCGGAAGGCCGTAGATGAAAAAGCCTTCGGAGGTCACTTCCGCGCCGCGGTACTCGGAGCCGTCGGAGGCCTTCACCGTGAAGGCGCCCTTGTACGGGTCGTAAGCGGTAATCCGCACCACGCCTCCTTCGGAAATCGGCTTCTCATCGGCCTGGACGGCCACCGGGGCGACCATCGACTGGCGGGCAAAGCCGAAGCCGCGCGGGGCGCGGTGATAGAACACATACCACTGGCCGTTGATTTCCGCCAACGAGCCGTGGGTGTTGTTGTCGCCGAAATGGGTTTCCAGCGCGGAGCCGTCGCGGGACAGGACCGGGCCGCGGGCGTCCACCAGGACGCCGCCGCTCTTCCAGGGCCCGCGCGGCGTATCGGCATAGGCGTACCGCAGCGTCGCATTGCTCTGCGTCAGGCCGTATTCCTGCCCGGAAAAGCCGCTGTACAGGTAGATGTACTTGTTCCCGATCTTCCGGAACGAGGAGGCCTCATAGAACTGGAAATCGTCCAGGTCCTCCCCTTCCGCCACGGCCGGGAATTCGATCTTCTCGCCCTCCCGGATGCCGGCCCACTGGACGTGCTGCTTCAAATCGTCGGCCACGGCCTGTCCTTTCGGAAGCTTCGCCAGATAGGACGTGATCATCGACGGCACCCAGAACGGGTAGTCCGGAGTCCCGTAGCGGGGCGAATACATCGTGTTCGGGTCCAGTTCCGTCGCACTGGCCCGCTGGATGCCCCAGGCGCCGTAGGCCCGGAAGCCGATGGCATAGTCCGGATCGGAAGGATCGTCGATCTGCTCGATGAGCACACCCGGGTCGAAGCCCATCGTGCTGCCCGGCGCAAGCTGCCCGTCCTGCACGTTCAGCACCGTGAACGGGCCGTCCGGACGGTCGCCGACGCACACCATCGGCGTATGCATCAGAGCGTGCGGATACAGGTAATACTTGTGCGAGCCGTCGTCCCGGCGGGTCACCTCCACGAGGTCCGGCGCAAAGACCGTACTCATATTTCCGTTCTCGGTATAGGTGAACACCGGCCCTTCGTCCCGCCAGGCGGTCAGGTCCTCCACCGGTGCCGACCATTGACGGTCATCCTGCCCGCAGTAGCTCTCCACCCGGGTGTCGTGCGAGCCGGTCACATAAATGCGGTAATGACCCGGGTTGTCCGGATCCTCGAACACCCGCGGCTCCCCGTCGGGGACGTGTTCCCACAGGGGCAGGTAAGGATTACCGATGAAATCGGCGGTCTCCGGCATGGGACCGCCACAGGAAACGAGGGCCAGGCAAAAGGCCGACAATACTCGTACAGGCTTCATATACAATGTGTTATCTCGCAATCGAATGCTCCCGCAGATACGCGTCAAACGCCTCGCGGTACGCGTCGGACACGTGCAGCAGCCGGTCCCCCACCTTCACGTCGCCGGTGCCGCTCACCGAGGCGACCTTGTCCAGGGCGACGATGAACGACCGGTGGATCCGCATAAACTGCCCGGCGGGAAGCATCTCTTCCATCCCCTTCATCGTCACGTGCGTGACGAGCGGCTGCTTCTGCGACGCCAAGAACACCATCACGTAATCCTTCATTCCCTCGACAAACAGGATGTCGTCATACTCCACTTTCCGGAGGGCGCCGTCGACCTTGAAGAAGGTGGACGTCTTCGCCTCGGGGGCCGGAGCCGCCGGGGTCGCGGCGGCCGTCGCCGCCTCCTTCAGCGTGAACCATTCCCGCGCCTTCTCCGCCGCCTCCAGGAACTTCTGGTAGCGGATGGGCTTCAGCAGGAAATCCAGGGCGGAAACTTCGTAGCTCTCAAACGCGTACTGCTTGAAGGCCGTCGTGAAGATGATGCGGGTGCCGGCGGGGACCATCCGGGACAGTTCCATCCCGCTCAAGTCGGGCATCTGGATGTCCAGGAACACCAGGTCCGGGGCCTGCGTCCGCATCTCGGACAGGGCCAGGACCGGGTCGGTGAAGGAGGCCACCAGCTCCAGGAACGGCGTCCTGGCGATGAAATTCTCCAGCATCTTGACGGCGAGGGGCTCGTCGTCCACGACGAAGCAGCGCAGGGAGCTCATAAGGATTTCAAGGTAACTTGCACGTGATAAGTGTCGTCGGTGGCCGACTGCTCATAGGTGTACCGGCCGGGGTACAGCAGTTCCAGCCGCCGCTTCATGTTCTCCAGGCCGATGCCGGAGCCGATGTGGTCCGTCCCCTGCTTCTCGAACAGGGAGTTGTCGCAGGTGAACACCAGGTCGTCCCCGTCCATCCGCATCGCCACCTTCACGAAGGAAGGATACCGGGCGTTGACCCCGTGCTTGAACGCGTTCTCCACCAGGGAGATGAACAGGAGCGGCGCCACCTCCACCGGCTTGGACGGGGCCTCGAGGCGCTTTTCCACCGTCGTCTGCTCGTTGCAGCGGAGGGCCATCAGGTCGATGTAATTGTCCATGAACTCGATCTCGGAAGCGAGCTGCACCTTCTCCGCCTCGCTGTCGTACAGCGCATACCGCAGCAGGTCGCTCAGCTGGCCGATGCTCTCCTGCGCCTTGTCCGGGTCGATCTGCGTCAGGGACGAGATGTTGTTCAGGGTGTTGAACAGGAAATGCGGATTGAGCTGGTGCTTGAGCCAGGTAAGCTCGGCCTCGGCCGTCTTGCGGCGCTCCTCCTCGAACTGCATCTCCCGCTCGTTCATCCGCATCACGTGGCGGATTCCCACCGCGAGGAGGATCATCAGGACCTGGATGAAGACCGCGGCGATGATGCCGCCCAGGAAGAAGGCCCAGATGTTCCGCATCCCGATCTGGTTCACCACTTCCTCCGGCGGGGTCATCGGTCCGCGGGGCCAGAACCGGTACAGGTTGTAGCCCACCAGCAGCAGGACATTCAGGATGTAGAACCATTTCACCTTCCCTTTCCCGCCATACAGGAACCGGGGAACCAGGAAATAGTAGTTCAGGCCGTACAGGACGAACAGCGGGAGCACCATCCGCGCGGTGTGGCGGAAGACGAACAGCGCCTGCTGCATATGCCCGGTCGTCGTCCAGGTGACGAGGGCCGGAACGAGAAAAACACCAGCCCAGACGACGATCTGGGTGGTGTTCAGGATGAGATTTCTGCGCCGGAGGTTTTGCATATCACAAATATAGTAAGTTTTTCAGATTCCTTCACCCTTCGGGTTCGGAATGACAATCAACTGTCATTCCGAGCGTAGCGAAGGAATCTATTGCATCATAATCGAGCCCATGCTTTCGGCGGTGGTGGTGCTGTTCAGCTGGTCCTCGTTCTGGATGGTGCGGGAGGCGCGCTTGGCGGAGTAGTTGCCCTGCTTGCCGAAGGTCCAGCTGACCTGGAAGGTGACCTGTCGCATCGGGATGGTCGTGGACATGTCGGAGACGAAGCCCTTGCCCTCGGTGTGGGAAGACATCGACATTTCGAAGCCCTTGGCCAGCGGGAGCATCCCGTTCACGGAGAAGCTCAGGCGGTCGTTCAGGAAGGACTTGGTGAGGCCGACCATCGCCATCGACATCCCGGTCGTACGGCCCTGGAGGGTCACCTGGCTGCCCATCACGATGGCGTTCGCGGAGAGGCGGATGTCCCAGGGCAGGGTCTGCTGGCCGCCCACCATCAGGTTGTAGGCCCATCCGCGGTTGTGCTGGCCGAGCTGGGCGCTGGCGATGTCGCTGTAGGTGAGGCCGCCGTTGATCATGATGCGGGTCTTGTTGGTCGGGTTGAGCATCATATAGGCGTTCAGGCCCGTGCTCTGGCTCGTGACGATGTTGCCGTAGGTGGTGTTCAGGAGGTTGTTCTCGTCATAGAAGCTGTAGGAGGAGATGCCGTTGCCGGTATAGCTGTAGCGGAGGGTGGCGTTCACCATCACCTTCGGGGTATAGGCGCTGTACACCAGGGAGATGTTGTGGCCGCGTTCGACTTCCAGCTCGGTGTTGCCATAGGTGAGGGCGGTCGGATCGGTGGTGTCCACGTACGGGTTCAGGTAGGAGATGCCCGGGCGGGAGATGCGCATGTTGTAGCTGATGCCGATGTTCTGGGTCATCGACGGGCTCCACTGGATGCTGGCGGTCGGGACGAGGCTGCCGTAGTCGGTGCGGAAGGCGTTCGTCTGGGCGGAGGAGCTGTAGTTCTGCCAGGTGTGCTCGTAGCGGACGCCGCCCTTCACGCCGATGGTGCCGAAGTTGCCGGTGAGTTCGGCGTAGGCCGCGCCGATGCGGTTGTAGTAGTCATAGTCCAGGCTGCTCAGGGGGTTGATGACGAACTTGGTGCCGTCCCAGAGGTAGTCCTGCTGGCTGGAGGAGTTGTGGCGGTCGATGTACTTGGCGCCGGTGGAGAGGCTGTAGTACAGGCCCATCGGGGTGGTGAAGTCGGCCTGGACCGTGTGGTCGGTGGAGCCGGTGCGGCCGTCGGACTTACGGTCGGTGAGGTCGAAGCCGGGGATGCTGGCCGCGTCGAAGGTGTTCAGGGTGTTGTTCACGGACGGGGCGCCGTTGTACTGGTAGGACAGAGTGAAGGAGCGGCCGGGGAAGTCGGCCCAGGTGTGCTGGTAGTCGGCGCCGGCGGAGATGCTGTTGCGGGTCATCAGGGACTCGGTCGTGCCGGTGTAGGTGAAGGCGTCGGTGCCGGGGGCGAAGATCATCGAGTTCGTGGTGCCGGCGGTGTTGTTGGTGCCGAAGTGCATCAGGCCCACGGTGGCGGACACGAGGTTCTGGGAGTCGATCTCGTAGGAAGCGCTGATGTTGCCCATCAGCATCGGCATCGACATCGTGGACTCGGTGTGGGTGGAGGTGGAGAAACCGTTGTCCTGGACGCGCGTCATGTCCATCACGGTGCCCTTGCTCCCCTGCTGCATCCCGTTGAAGTTGGCGGTCAGGGCGAACTTGCCCTGCTGCATACTGCCGAACAGGCCGCCGCCGTAGCCGCGGGTGGAAGCCTGGGCGCGGAGGGTGCCGTACATGCCGTCGGCCGCGCTCTGGCCGCCGGTGACGGCCTTGTTGGTGGTGATGTTCAGCACGCCGCCCACGCCCTCGGCGTCATAACGGACGCCCGGGTTGGTGACGACCTCGACGTTCTTGACGGAGCTCGCGGGCATCATCTTGAAGATCTGCGAGGCGTTCTGGGACATCATCTGGTTGGGCTTGCCGTCCACGTACACCACGAAGGAGGAGGAGCCGTTGACGGAGATGTTGTCCTGGCCGTCGACGGAGACCATCGGCACCTTGCGGAGCATATCCAGCACGGTGGAGGTCTTGGAGTCCACGTCGTCCTCCACGTTGTAGGTGATCTTGTCCACTTCCATCTTCACGAGCGGACGCAGCGCGGTGACGGTGCCGGCCTTGAGGAGCTCGGCGGCGTCCTCGACGAGGATCTCGCCCAGGTCGATGACTTCTTCGCCGTTGATCTTGAAGTAGCGGCGAGCCTGCTTGCGGCCCATGTTGTCGAAGAGGAGGTAATAGTTGCCCTTGATGTCGAAGGTGTGGACGAACGTGCCGTCCTCGGCGGTGGTAGTGAAGGCGACGGCCTTGGAGTCGTCACCGACCTTGAAGAACTGGAGGATGGCCGCCGGCTCCGGCTGACGGGACAGGGAGTCGAGGACGATGCCTTTGATGGTGCGGATTTCCTGGGCGTTCGCGGCGAGGCCGGCGACGAGGGCGACGAGGAGGATGAAGAACTTTTTCATAATATTGCGATACTTTTGTTTTCGATTTCCGAGAGCAAAAGTACCGCAATATGCAAGAGTCCGGCGCCGCTTTTAGACGAACGGCCCGTTTCTGTAGACGAATTCCCTAAAGTCGGGCCTTGATGGCCTTCGTGGCCTCTTCGTAGCCGGGCTTTTCGAGGAGGGCGAACATATTCTTCTTGTAGGCCTCCACGCCGGGCTGGTTGAACGGATTCACCCCGAGCGTGTACGCGCTCACGCCGCACGCGAACTCGAAGAAATAGAACAGGGAGCCGAGGTTGAAGGGGTCGACCTGCTCCACGGACACCTGGAGCTGGGGCACGCCGCCGTCCTGGTGGGCGATGACGGTGCCGAGCTCGGCCATATGGTTGCAGTGCTCCACCGGCTTGCCGGCGAGGTAGTTCAGCTGGTCCAGGTTCTGGGGGTCGGAGCCGATTACCACGCTGCGGGTGGCCTTCTCCACGTGGACGACGGTCTCGAACATCACGCGGTCGCCTTCCTGGATGAACTGGCCCATCGAGTGCAGGTCCGCCGTGTTGTTGACGGAGGCGGGGAAGATGCCCACGCCGTCCTTGCCCTCGGACTCGCCGTAGAGCTGCTTCCACCATTCGGCGAGGTAGGTGAACTTGGGATTGTAGTTGACGAGGATCTCCACCTTCTTGCCATATTCCTTATAAAGGAGGTTCCGCATCGCGGCGTACACGACGGCGGGGTTCTCCTTGGACTTCACGGCGAGGGCCTTCTCGGCCTCGAGGGCGCCGGCGAGGATGGCGCGCACGTCGAACCCGGCCACCACGATGGGCAGGATGCCCACGGGGGTGAGGACGGAGAAGCGGCCGCCCACATTGTCCGGGACGACGAATGTCTTGTAGCCTTCCTGGGTGGAGAGGGTCTTGAGGGCGCCCTTCCTGGCGTCGGTGATGGCGACGATGCGCTCGGCCGCCTCCTGCTTGCCGTAGGTGTCCTCCAGGTACTGCTTCACGATGCGGAAGGCGACCGCGGGCTCGGTGGTGGTGCCGGACTTGGAGATGACGATGCAGGCGACGTTGCGCTCCGCGGCCAGGTCCATCAGTTCGGCGAGGTATTCCTCGGAGAGGTTGTTGCCGGCGAAGACGACCTCGGCGGCGTCCTTCTTCGCGAGCTGCTTCGCGAAGTTGTGGCTGAGGGCCTCGATCGCGCACTTGGCGCCGAGGTAGGAACCGCCGATGCCGATGGCGATCACCAGGTCCACGCCCTTGGCCTTCCAGCCGTCACGGATCGCCTCGCAATCCGCAATCAGGCTTTCGGGGGTCTCGGACGGCAGATGCTTCCAACCCAGGAAGTCATTGCCGGCGCCGTTCCCGGCGACGAGGACATCGAATGCGTCCAGGGCCTTGCCCACATACGCGTCATACTTGGCTTCATCCACGAAGCCGCAGCAACCTTTTACGTCAACTTTTACCATAGTCTGTTCTCTATTTGCAATTCGCAAATGTACGAAAATTTTGCCAAATCGCCGATTTTTTGTACTTTTGACCAAAACACTGCACTGATGAAACGAATCCTGACCCTGGCCGCGCTGGCGCTGTTCGCCCTCACGGCCGCCGCCCAGCCGGACACCCCGGTGGTGAAGTACCTGAAAGGCAACATCCGCCGCGCCGCGTTCAACACGCACTCCTACGAATTCGAGCCCGTCAAGGACACGCCCGCCCCGAAGGGGTACAAGGCGTTCTACATCAGCCACTACGGGCGGCACGGCTCCCGTTCGGACTGGGGCGGTCCGCAGTACAAGCTGGTCCGCGACCTCCTCACCCAGGCCAAGGAGCGGAACCTCCTGACCCCCGCCGGCGACTCCCTGCTGAAGGAGGCCGCCCTCATCTATGAACTGCACAACGGCATGGACGGCCGTCTCACGCCCCGCGGCGTGAAGGAGCACGCGCAGCTTGCCGAGCGGATGTACAACCGCTTCCCGGAGGTGTTCAAGAAAGGCAGCAAGCACCTGCGCGCCGTCTCCAGCACCACCCCGCGCTGCATCGTGTCGATGAACGGTTTCACCGCCCGGCTGCAGGCCCTGCAGCCGGACCTGGACATGGACCTGGACACCGGCGAGAAATACTACGCCTACATCGCCCGGGGCGAGAACAGCGTCCTCACCGCCCGGACGAACAAGGCCCTGAACGAGTACAAGAAGAGCCTGAACTGGGACAACGAGACCGTATACCGGACCCTCTTCACGGACCCGGAGGCGGCCAAGAAGCTCATCCCGGACGCCTGGGATTTCCAGAACGCCATCTACGACTGCGCCCGCGTGTCGGATCCCTTCGACATCCCGGACAACATGTTCCGCTATCTCCCCTTCGAGAACGTGGTCCATTTCCACGAGCTGAACTTCCTCTCCGCCTACCTGAACCAGTGCGACTCCAAGCTGAACGGTGAAATCCGGATGCCGCGCTCGCAGGAGCTGGTGGACACCCTCATCAGCCAGGCCGACGCCGTCATCTCCGGCAAGGTGCAGAAGGCCGCGGACCTGTGCTTCGGCCACGACTGGCCGTTCCTGGGCCTGGTGTGCTACCTGGGCCTGGAAGGCGTGAGCGAGCGCTACACCCTGGAGGAAGCCGCCGCGAACTGGCTGCCTTCCTACTACTGCCCGTTCGCGACGAACCTGCAGATGATCTTCTACCGGAGCAAGAAGTCCGACGACATCCTTGTCAAGTTCCTGATGAACGAGCGGGAGACGAAGCTTCCCGCCCTGCAGGCCGTCGACGGGATCTATTATAATTGGAACGACGTCAAGGCCTGGTGCGCGAACCGCATCCCCAAGACGAAGATCGTCGCCCACCGCGGCTACTGGGAGGGCAACGCGGAGAACTCCATCGCCTCCTTCCGCAAGGCCCAGGAATTCGGCCTCTGGGGCAGCGAGTTCGACATCCATCTGACGGCGGACGGGGTGCCCGTCATCCACCACGACCAGAAGATCGGCGAGATGGACATCCAGCGGAGCAGCTTCGAGGAGGTCCGCGCGAACCGGCTCGCCAACGGCGAACACGTTCCGACCCTGGCCGAGTATATGGCCCAGGCGGCGCGGAGCCGCGAATGCCTGCCCGTGCTGGAACTCAAGCCGCAGACCACCGTGGAACGCGAGGACGAGCTCGTGGAGAAGTGCCTCCAGGCACTGAAGCCGGCCGCTCCGCGCAATGTCCCGCCGGAGTTCGCCGCCTTCGCCCGCCGTTCGGCGGAACCCACCCAGGTCGTGTTCATCTCCTTCAGCCACCACATCTGCCAGGAACTGGCGAAAAAGGCCCCGGGCTACACGGTCCAGTACCTGAACGGCGACCTGTCCCCGGCCCAGCTCCACGCGGAAGGCATCAACGGCATCGACTACCACTACAGCGTGTTCAAGAAGCATCCGGAATGGGTGAAGGAAGCGCACGAGCTCGGGATGAGCGTCAACGCGTGGACGGTGGACAATCCGGAGGACATCCGCGCGATGCGCGACCTGGGTGTGGACCAGATCACGACGGACAAGCCCGCCCTGGCGCGCGAGATCCTTTGGGAGCGGTAGAGATCCCTTCGTCGGTCTCCGACCTCCTCGGGATGACAAAAAGAAAACCTCCTCGTTGTGACATGAACCCCGAAAGTTAGACAAAAAACTTTCGGGGTTTTTTATGGCCAGCTTTCCTCTGTCTTTCCGAGCGGAGCGAAGGAATCTCCGATCTACCGAGTGTAGTACTCGATCATCCGGACGAGGGCCCGGGCGCAGACGGGGCAGAACTCCTCGCACTCGTTGATGCGCATCCGGCATTCCTGGACCGGGCGGTAGACGCCCTTCGTCTGGTAGCCGGCGCCTTCATAGACGCCGAGCTTGAGGTTCAGCAAGTCTTTCTGCTCCCGGGTGAAGGTGTTCCAGATCCGGCGGACGTCCTGCTTGTCCAGCTCGTCGAGCGGCGTCGGGACCGGGACGCCCCGGGGCAGCATATCCTGCCACTTGGACGCGAAGTCGTGAAGCGTGGTGATGTTGGGCTCCCAAGGCTCCGTATCCGCCGGATACGGGGTCTCCACCTGCTCGCCGTAGGCGTACTCGTCGGCCAGGCCGCCGAAGGCGTGGCCGAACTCGTGGACCATCACCGGCGCGAAGGTGGGATGGTCGCTGTTCATGATGGTCAGGGAGTTGTAGATGCCGCCTCCGCCGTAGATGGCGGTATTGACCAGCACCACGATGTGCTCGAACGGCACGGTGCCGATGGCGTCATACACCTTCTGCTGGGCGGAAGTGGTGAGGTAACGGTCGGAATAGAAGGTGTCGAAATGGCTGTCCAGCGGGGTGCGGAGCCACGCTCCGCGGCGGGGCACGCTCACGCCGGAATCCGGCGAGGGCACGAAGACGGCGCGGACGGCGAACCGGTTCCGGCGCGAGGCGAAGGGCTCGTGGTGGAACAGGGCCTGCGCGACGCGCTCGGCGTCGCCGTAGAACTTGGCCTTCTGGGAGGCGTCATAGCCTTCCGAGACCACGACGATGTCGATGGTCTCCTCCACCGGGCCGCCCTGCCAGATGACGGCGGAAGAGTACCCGTTGTCAGCCACTTTCCGGATCAGGATGTCGGAGGGGTCGATCCGATGCTTCAGGCAGGAGGAACGGTTCCGGTGCGTATCCATCAGGAACACCTCGATGTCCACCGGCCGCTTCGGGAACGGGACCTGGAAGCAGTTCTCGAAAGCCCGCTGCACGCGGGTGGCCTCCTCTTCCACCTGCCATTCCTGGAACAGGGTGGAGAAGGAATTGGCATACAGGCACTCCCCCGTCAGAGGGTCCAGGACGTGGATCTGCCCGTTGCCTTCCAGCAGCGGAGCGGACAGGTTGTGCCGCCGCCCGGCCCATTCGGAGGTCTTCAGGGCCTGCTGGAAGTAGATGGCCTGGTGCGCGGCATCCCCGCAGAAGACGTAGTCCAGGCGCAGGGTGGCGTTCTCGAAGTCGCGGTCGAAGTCCCGAGATTCCTTCGCTTCGCTCGGAATGACAGAGGAAGCGCCCGGAATGACAGAGGAGACGCACGGAATGACGGCCAGGAAAAGGGAAAGGGCCGTCAGGAAGAGGGAGAGGGTCTGTTTCATCAATCTTGGGTTTGCATGACACGTTGGACGGCCGCTTCCACCTCGTCATAGCCGTATCCCCGGGACAGAAGCGCCTTGAGGAGTTTCAGCCGGCACTGGGGATCGCCTTTCAGGAGGCGGTATCTGTCGGCGGCGAGCTTGTCCAGTTTCGAGGCGGCCTTCTCCGGGTCGACCTCCTGCAGGGCCTCGGCTATGATGGCATCGGAAACGCCCTTCGCCCGCAGCTGGAAGCGGATTTTCACCGGGCCCCAGCCCTGCAGCGAGGACTTCTCGCGGGCGAAGGCGGCGGCGTAGCGGCGGTCATCGACAAAGCGGTCCTTCACCAGCGAGGAGACAATCCGGTCGGCCGCGTCGGCATCGCCCTCCATCGCCTTCAGGGCCTTGCGGCGCACATCGAAGGTGCAGGACTCCATCCGCGCGCACTGGCGCTGCAGCCGCTCGAGGACTTTCTTCTCTTCCATCGCCTAGAAATCGAAGCCGAGGGACAGGTAGGCGCCCACCTTGCGGGTCATCGAAGACCAGTGGACAAGGGCCTTGAGCGGCCCCACGATGGTGTCGTAGGCATAGCCCAGGCCGAAGCCGAAGAGGTCCTCGCCCGTTTCGAACTGGCGGAAGCTGTTGAAGTCGCGCGAGTAGTTGAACGCCGCGGTGAGGTAGTTGTTGCGGACGATCTCGTAGCGGAGGTCGGACCGCAGGACGACCAGGTTGTTGCGCCGGAACGCGGCGTTGTTGATGCCGATGAACGGCAGCTGGTGGTCCACGTACCGCCCAAACATCTCGCCGCCGAGGACATTGGCGAACGGGATCGGGATGTCGTCGCCGAAGATGAAGCGGAAGCCGCCCATCATCGACAGGGTGAAGCGACGGCCGATGGGGACGGGCATCTGGCCCGAGCCCGACACGATGCCGAAGAAGCCCGGGTAGTCGGGGCCGTCGAACATCCGGGAGACCAGATCGTAGCGCAGGTGCGCGGAGAAGCCCTGGCGCGGGAAATAGCCGTCGTCCAGGGTATAGGCGGTGCCGTCGATGAACACGCCCGGATAGTCCATCTGCCACAGGGAGCGGTCATAGTCGCCGATCACGTCGCTCGCGAGCAGGTGCGCGATGTTGAAATACGTGTTCCGCAAGCCGCCCTTGACGTCGAAGTTCGACCACTCCATATTGGAGGCATAGACCTCCTGGTTCGTGGTCAGGTAGGCGACGTTGAAGCGGTTCTCCCCCATCAGGAAGTTGTTGTGGTCCGTCCAGCGGAGGTCCGCCCGGACATTGAAGGTGGGCCACTGGGGCGTCTCGTAGGCGTAGTGCACGTCCAGGTAGGGATTCGCGCCCACCCGGGCCGTCAGGTCCAGGGAAGAGCCGCGCATCGCCGTCGTGTTCAGGCCGACGTTCAGCAGCAGGGACACGAGTTCCTCCGTGTCCATCCTGAAGCCCACGCCCAGCAGGTGCTTGGGGCCCCGCTTGCAGTTGATCCGCAGGTGGAACGGTTCCTCCCGGCCCAGCATGTCATAGCTGACATACTCGTAGGATCCCTTGCCGAAAATGGTATTCAGGGCGTCCTCCACCTCGCTGCGGGAGACGCGGTCCCCGGCGCGCACTTTCAGCTTCGCCCGGAGGTAATCCGCCTCCTTGTCGGAGACGCCCAGGATTTCGATGCTGTCGATGAGCACGGGGGTGCGGTCGATGTCGATGGCCTTCGGGCCGGCGTACCGGAGGGTGTCGGTGCCCAGCGTGTCGCGGATGTGGGACAATTCCTCCGCCATCTGCTCGGCGGCCTTGTAGCCGCGGCGGAGCATCGTGTCGATGGCCACGGCATCGAAGCTCATCATCCCGTAGCCGGTGAGGTCCGGCTTGATGCGCACGTCCACATTGCCGATGTTCCGCTCGAAGGCGTCCTCGGCGAACATGTCGATGCCCCGCCAGAGGATGTCGGCGATGTTGTGGATATCCTCATAGCCGGACTTCGAGTCGGACAGGTCCACGCCGATGACGATGTCGGCGCCCATCTGCCGGGCGAGGTCCACCGGGAAGTTGTTGCGCATCCCGCCGTCCACCAGCACCATCCCTCGGGTGCGGACCGGGGAGAAATAGCCCGGGATGGACATCGTGGAGCGCATCGCCGTATTGAGGCTGCCGTTGTGCCAGACTTTCGCCCGGCCGGAGACGACGTCCGTCGCCACGCAGGCGAACGGGACCGGCAGGTGGAGGAAATCCGTGGAGTCGGCATAGCCCGGCGTGAGGCTTGAAATCAGGTATTGGACGTTCTGGCCGAAGATGTAGCCGGAAGGGAGGCTGCTCATCAGGCTCTTCAGCGCCATCCCCTCGGCGTTGCCGTCCCCGGCCGCGAGATGCAGCCGTCCGTCCGTGGGATTCGCGTAGCGGATGTCCTCCTGGAGCTGGTTCTGGTAGTCCTTGACACTATAATAGAACGGGAAGGACAGGGCGAACTTCTCCTTGTACCTCCGCCGTCCGTAGGGGATGAATTCCCAGTCGATCCGGTCGCTCATCGTCCGGTCCCAGTCCAGGTTTCGCATCAGGGAATCCAGGAAATCCGGGCTGTATCCCATCGCATAGACGCCGCCGATGAGGCCGCCGATGCTCGTTCCCACGACCATATCCACCGGGAACTTGTACTGTTCCAGGTACTTGAGCGCGCCCACGGTGGCCGCGCCCTTGGCGCCGCCGCCGCTCAGCACGAGCGCCAGCGTGGGACGGCGCTTGCGGATCTTGTCCATCCGGGCGCGCATCTCGGCGACCGCCTTCTCGTCGGACGGGTCCAAACCGAAACCGGAGGACTTGGTGGTCTGCGCCGGCAGGGCCGCCGAGGCGGACAGGAGCAGGAGCAGGATGAGCAGAAATCTCTTCATAAGTCTAAGCATGGTTGTGCTGCCCGGCCAGGAGGCCGCAGGCGGCGAAGATGTCCTCGCCCCGGGAGGCGCGGATGGTGGCGGTGATCCCGCCGCGGGTCAGGCGGTCCCGGAAGGCCTCCATCGCCGCCTGCGGACTGGTCCCGTACGGGAAGTCCGGAATCCGGTGGAACCGGATGAGGTTCACGCGGCACTCCAGGCCGCGCAGCAGGCGCAGGAGTGCGTCGGCGTGCCGGGGCGTGTCGTTGTGCCCCTCGAACATCGTATACTCGAAGCTCACGCGGCGCTGGCCGGTGAAATCATACTGGCGGAGCAGGTCGACGACCTGCTGGGCCGGATAGACCTTCTGCACGGGCATCAGGGCGAAGCGCTCCTCCGGGAAAGGATTGTGGAGGCTCACGGCCAGGTGGCACTTGCACTCGTCCAGGAAGCGTTTCAGGTTCGGGAGGACGCCGATCGTGGAGAGGGTGATGCGCTTGGGGCTCCAGCCGAATCCCCAGTCCGCGGTCAGGACCCCGATGGCCCGTTTCACCTCCTCCCAGTTGTCCAGGGGCTCGCCCATTCCCATAAAGACGGCGTTCGTCAGCTCCGCCGCCTCGTCGATGCCGAAGAACTGGGAGAGGATGTCGGCCGCGGAAAGGTTCCCGTGGAAGCCCTGGCGGCCGGTCATACAGAACTTGCAGCCCATCTTGCACCCGGCCTGGGAGGACACGCACAGGGTCTTGCGCTCGCCGTCGGGAATCATCACGGCCTCCACGGCGTTGCCGGGGTCGCCATCCACGGGGAACAGGTACTTGCAGGTGCCGTCGACGGATTCCGCCTTGTCGAGCGGGAGGGCGACGCCCACCTCGTAGCGCTCCTCCAGCCGCTCGCGGCCCGCTTTGGAGATGTTCGTCATTTCCGCGATGGAGCGCACGCGCTTTCCGTAGATCCACTGGGCGATCTGCCCTCCCGTGAATCCCGGCAGCCCCGCCGCCAGGGCGATGTCCTTGAGTTCGGCGGGTGTTTTTCCGAGGAGCCTGGTCTTTTGCATATTGTCTACAAATTTAACAATTTTGCAAGAATTAAGCAAAGGAGCGGTATCTGTAACTGGAACCGGAAGCAAAACAGTAAGGAATATGGACGCAAGCATCATCATCGCCGCCGTCGCGGCGGCCGTCATCGCCGCCCTCGTCATCGCCTGGATCCGCAAGGACGCGCAGTACAAGGTCGCGGAGTCGCTCCGCGAAAGCGAGAGAGCCCAGCACGAAAAGGCCCTGGCCGAAATCAAGGCCGGCCACGAGAAGGCCATCGCCGAGCTCAGGGCGGGCCAGGAAAAGGCCATTGAGGCGGCCCGGACCGCGCTCGCCCTCGAGAACGAGAAGACCCTCAAAGCGCGCGAGGAAGCCCTCAAGCAGGAAGCCGCCGAGACGATGAAAGTCCTCACCGGCGGCCTGGACCGGAACATCCGGGAGATGAAGGAGGCCTTCGAGGCGCAGAAGAAGTCCCAGACCGAGGAGGGCACCTCCATCCGGACGCAGTTCGCCGAGACGGTCCGGCACCTCAAGGAGCAGACCGACACCATCGGCAGCAAGGCCGAGACCCTGGCCAGCGCCCTCAAGGGGCAGAACAAGATGCAGGGCATCTTCGGGGAGACCATCCTCGAGAACATCCTCGAGGCAGAAGGCCTGCGGGAAGGGCGCGACTACGACGCCGAGTTCTGGCTCCGGGACCGCAAGGGCAACCTCCTCCAGAACGAGGACACCGGCAAGCATATGCGCCCGGACTTCGCCCTCCATTTCCCCGACGACACGGACATCCTCATCGACGCCAAGGTGTCCCTGAGCGCCCTGGCGGACTATTTCGAGGCCGAGACGCCCGAGGAGCGGGCCGACGCCTCCCGCCGGAACCTCGCGTCCATCCGCAGCCACGTCCGGGAACTGACGGGCAAGGAGTACCAGAAGTACGTGGCAGGCCGCAAGACCCTGGACTACGTCATCATGTTCATCCCCAACTACGGCGCCTACCAGCTCGCCAAGCAGGAGGACCCCGACGTCTTCGCCGAGGCCTTCCGGCAGAACATCCTCATCACCACCGAGGAGACCCTCATCCCCTTCCTGCGGCTCATCCGCACCGCCTGGGTCCAGATGGAGCAGATGGAGAACATCACCGAAATCGTGAAGGCGGCCGAGGACATGGTCGAGCGCGTGGGCCTGTTCTGCCGGTACAACGCCACCCTGGAGAACGACCTCCAGAAAGTCCTGGAGGGCTTCCGGGAGAACACGAACCGGCTGGTCGACGGCAAGCAGAGCATCGTCAAGGCCGCCTACCGCGCCATCGGCCACGGCGTCACCCCGCCCACCGGCAAGAACGCCCTGCCCGCCCTCGCCGCGCCCCCCGCCGCAGAAGATTAACCTTGTACAGCAGTCTGGCACAGCCTGGCCGTATCTTTGCACGCAGATACGGCCAAAGGGCTTTTATTTACCATTTTATTTCCTAACTTTGTACCCATCGGGCAGCGTTGCCCGGGAAACGTATAACAAAAAACATTATGGCTAAAGCAGTAGAAGAAAAGACCGGTGCGGAAGTCAATGCCGCCAAACTGAAGGCATTGCAGGCGACGATCGACAAGATCGAGAAGGATTACGGGAAAGGTACCATCATGAAGTTGGGAGATCAGCCAGAATGGGATGCGGCGCAGGTCATCCCGAGCGGGTCCAT
Source organism: uncultured Bacteroidales bacterium (assembly GCA_946538425.1). GTDB lineage: Bacteria > Bacteroidota > Bacteroidia > Bacteroidales > UBA932 > Cryptobacteroides. The sequence goes on from CAMNGM010000029.1 coordinate 19,037, forward strand.
CGCCCTGGACCACGCCCTCGGAATCGGCGGCTATCCGAAAGGAAGGATCATCGAGATCTACGGCCCCGAATCCAGCGGTAAGACCACCCTCGCGATCCACGCGATCGCCCAGGCCCAGAAGGCCGGGGGCATCGCCGCCATCATCGACGCGGAACACGCCTTCGACAGGACCTATGCGAAGGCCCTGGGCGTGGACCTCGAAACCCTCCTGATCTCGCAACCCGACAACGGCGAGCAGGCGCTCGAGATCGCAGACAACCTCATCCGGAGCGGCGCCATCGACATCGTCGTGATCGACTCGGTCGCCGCCCTGACTCCGAAAGCGGAAATCGAAGGCGAGATGGGCGAGAACAAGGTCGGCCTCCAGGCCCGCCTGATGTCCCAGGCCCTCCGCAAGCTCACCGCGAACATCTCCAAGACGAACACCTGCTGCATCTTCATCAACCAGCTCCGCGAGAAGATCGGCATCATGTTCGGCAACCCCGAAACCACCACGGGCGGCAACGCCCTCAAGTTCTATGCGTCCGTGCGCCTGGACATCCGCCGCACCACCCAGATCAAGGACGGCGAGGAAGCCCTCGGCAACCACGTGAAGGTGAAGGTCGTGAAGAACAAGATGGCCCCGCCGTTCAAGAAGGCGGAATTCGACATCGTCTTCGGCG